>JANYHP010000493.1 GCA_025359005.1 Hyphomicrobiaceae bacterium
CCGATGAAGCAGGTTGCCTCAATATATACAGCACCTTCCGCGCGAAATCACGCCCAGCTTGCAATGCTGGTAAATACCCGCGATCCGTCCGGCACAGCCTAATCATTTCCATAGAAGCGACGTTGCTTGAACCTCGTCCGCCACCGTGATCACGTCGCGCCCTCGCGCCATTCGCGACGTTCCGTGGGCGTGCTTATCGATTGTTTTCTCAATCCTAAAGCGGCGGCTGGCCGTATTGCGCCACCCAGGCGCGACCGCCGATATAGCGGCCCTTGATGATCGTCGCCGAGAGGTGCAGGGAAAGCAACGCCATGACGCCGAAAAGCAGCGTAAAGGTGACCGTCCGGTTGGTCAGATAATCCACGGCCGAGGCCGTGATCGACACCGCGTCTGGGTCGACGGTCGAGCGCACCGGGATGATCGCCTTGCCGCCCATCGAGCCGAGGCCATAAATGGTTTCGGAATGCACCGAGTGCATGGCGCCGGCTTCGTGTTTGTAGCTCAAGCGCACATCGCACGTGCTCAGCAGCCAAATCATGCTGCGGCATTTTCCGCTTTCAACCGTCACGGTGTGATCGACGACGAAGGTGCCTGCAAGACTGCGGTCGCGCAGCAATTCGCCCATATGGAACCATGCCAGAGCGGAGCAGCACAGCAGACAGAACGCCACCACCTTCAAAGCGTCGCCGAGCGTGCCGGCGTTCGCGCCGGGAAATTTTTCAGTCTTGCCGGCGGCCTGTTGGACCGGCGCCGATCCAACCGCCGCCGCCAGACGTGGCGACGTTGTCCCCTGCGGCTGCAGTCGTTGGCCAGCGGTCTGCGTCGCAGCGCCACGTTTGCCAAAAGACATCTTGAGTTCCCCGATCTGCCTCAGTCAGCCGACAGCCTACGCGCGACCGTTTGCGGTTCCCTGAAGAACGTGTCGCGGAACAGTGACGGGGCGGCTCAAAACGGAACACCCGCGCGCGCGCCCAGATGGGGGAAACTCCGGAAGGGAACAGGTGTGCTTGGGTACCGGGTGTCAACGCCGGGGGGAGCGCGCAGGCTTCGTCGCCACGTCGGTCGCCTTGAACGCGCGCTGCAGTTTCGCGCACGCGGCGTGGCGATGGCAGGTCGTGAGGTGGTCGTTGACGAACCCCATTGATTGCAGAAACGCATAGACCGTGGTGGGGCCGACGAACCGAAACCCACGTGCCTTCAGCGCCTTTGAGATCGCCGTCGATTGCGCGGTCACCGGTGGCACCTCGCCGTGCGCTGCGTATCGATTGATCTGCGGCTTGCCGTCGAAAAATCCCCACAGGAACGGCGCCAAGCCTTCGCGGCTCTGCATGTCGAGGAATGCGCGTGCGTTATCGATCGTCGCCTCGATCTTGAGGCGGTTGCGGATGATACCCGCATCAGCCATCAGGCGCGCGCGGTCCGCGTCGGTGTATTTCACAATGCGGGCCGCGTCGAAACCATGGAACGCCGCGCGGAATGTTTCACGCTTGCGCAAAATCGTCAGCCACGACAAGCCCGACTGAAACCCTTCGAGAACCAGCTTTTCAAACAGCTTCTGGTCGTCCGCCGTCGGCACGCCCCATTCGGTGTCGTGGTAGCGGGTGTATTCGGGATGCTCGAGCCCCGGCCACGTGCAGCGCGGTTTGTCGACAGCACTCATAGGTCGATCACCGGACGGTTGGCGGCGGCATGGCGGTAGGCGGCGACAGCCGCCGCGTCAACGTCGATCCCCTGCTCGCCAGCGTTGATGGCTTCGCCCTTGTCGAGCGCTTCGGCCACCCGGTCGAGCCGCAGCAGGGCGAGGCCCGCATGGCCCGCGACGCTGCCGACGCGACCGATGACTGCCGCACCGACACAGACTTCGGCACCACTGGTCAACGGCGCGGCCGCGCTGACGCGCACGACGCGCTTGCGGACGACGGTTTTGTTCTGCATGCGTGCCACCACTTCCTGCCCGATGAAGCAGCCCTTCGTGAACGACACACCGTTGCAAAGGTCGAAATTCGCCTCATGCGGAAATGTATCTCCCAGCGCATAATCGACGGGTGCTTCGGCAACGCCGTGGGCCACGCGGGCGGCGAGGTATGCCGGATCGTCGACGCTCAAAGCCTGCGCTGCCGCCATCGGCACAAGACCGCGCCAGAGGTGTTGAGGCGCGCGCGGATCGGGGTAGACGATGGCGGTGTCGAAAGCCGGGGCGTGCACGTGCCCCGCGTGCCGCGCAGCCCAGACGACGCGCCACGCCACGCCTACATCGGCCAACGTGACTTTCGCGCGCAGCTTGTAGAGTGACAATCGTTTGATCAACCCACCAGCGCAGCCCGGCGTCACGTCGAGCAGCACGCCGCTTTCATGGGGCACGACAAAAAACTCACACAGCAGCTTGCCCTGCGGCGACAACAGTCCCGAAAAAACCGCGCGCCCGTCGCCGAGCGCCGAGAGATCGTTCGTCACGAGAGTGTCGAGCCACGCCAGCGCGTCGTCGCCAGTGAGGGAGACGACGTCACGTCCGGTAAGCACCGCGAGGCGCGGACCTTCAGTCATCTCACGCTCCCGCCAGCCATTGCCTGAGCGCACCAGTGACGGCGGCGGGCTGTTCCAAGGTTGTCAGATGCCCGCAGTCCTCGACGATCACCAACCGGCTCCCCTTGATGCCACGGGCGATCTCTTCGGCGTCCGAAACGGGCGTCGCCGCATCCTCGTGCCCGACCAGCACCAGCGTCGGGACACCGATCTGAGCGAGCCCCGGCCGGCTGTCGACGCGATGCGCGATCGCCGCCTGCTGGCGGGCAAAATGGGAGACGCCGGTTTCAGCTGCCATCGCCGCGACAGTCGCCGTCAGCGCCGTGTCGGCCAGCCGGCGCGGATGCACCCACAGCGGCAGCAGCGCGGCAGCGACCGGGCCGAGCCCGTCCCGTTCCGCACGGGCGACGAGCGTGCTGCGGGCCTCTGTCCGCTCCGGCGTGTCCGGCTTGGCGCTGGTATCGAGCAGCGCCAAACGCGTGACGCGTTCCGGCGCCTGCCGCATGATCTCGAACGCCAGATAGCCGCCCATCGACAGGCCGCACAACGCGAAGGTGGCGGGTGCATCGGCCAGGATCGTCGCCGCGATAGCCGGCATCCGATCAGCAGTGGTGTGGCGGGCCACCGTAATGCGCGCCTCGGACGCCAGCGCGTCCGTTTGCGGCGCATAAAGCCGCGCCGTGCACAACAGACCCGGAATCAGCAGGAGATTTTGCGGCTTCGACATGGACGGCTTCGACATGGACGGCCTCGCAGTGACAACGCGCCATCATCGCATCAAACGCCGCCGCGCGCGAGGTGCGGCCGCCCCGGTCAGGGTCGGCGGAACTTGAGGTAGCCGGGGCCGTCCTCGCCGCCGTTGAGATTGCCGCTGCCACCGTAGTTCTGCCAGAAGTCGACCGTCTGGCGGCGCAGCGTTTCGCTGCAGCTTCTGACGCACTCGATCCAGGTGCCGCCCGGCAGCCGCACTTCGAGCCGGTCGCGGCCATTGCGGCGGACGGGGCCGGTGACGGTCTGCAAGCTGCCATAGCGGCTTTCCGCCGTGACTTCGCCGACGATGCCGTCAGCCGATTTGGCACGGACGAGGTGGGCGTTGTCGCCGGCGGCGGCGATCGCGGAACTGGCGGCCAGCAGGCCGCCTGCAATGACCAGAACGACAGCGGATTTGGTTTGAAACATGAAGGCCTCGAGGGGACTGGAGACGCAGTTCGCGAACGCTATAGCACGGCCCTTAACGAAGCCCAAACCGCCGTCCCGTCGCGAGACACTACTTGGCAGCAGCCGCCAGCAGATCCTGCAGATCGAGCGGCAGCGTCACCATGGCCAAAGTCCCGTCGGCGGCCCGCGGCCAGTCCTTTTCGTCGCGATCCCAGTAGAGTTCGACGCCATTGCCATCGGGATCGTTCAGGTAGAGCGCTTCGCTGACGCCGTGGTCGCTGGCGCCGTCGAGCGACACTTTCGCCTGGGCCAGCCGCATCAGCGCATCCGCCAGCGCCGCCCGCGTCGGATAGAGAATGGCCACGTGGAACAGCCCCGTCGTGCCGCGCGCCGGCGGCCGGCCGCCTTTGCTTTCCCACGTATTAAGGCCAATGTGGTGGTGATAGCCGCCCGCTGCCACGAAGGCCGCCTGGCCGCCGTACCGTTGCTTCAGTTCAAAGCCCAGCACGCCGCAATAGAACGCCAGCGCCCGGTCGAGATCGGCGACTTTGAGATGCACGTGGCCGATGCGGGTGCCCGGATCCACCGGACGCGGCGTCAACTGCGGTTCGATATTGGAAAGCACGGGAGCAGCGCTGGTCATGGTGAGCCTCGATCTGGCGGCGGAAGCGGATTGGCTGCGCGGGGCCGAACCGAACGGCCGGGCCCCACGCACGATCATTCTATACCCAGGTTACGCGGCCACGGCACCGCGCGTCTGGCCAAGGGCCGGCAGGCGCAGGGCATAGGCTCCATCGCCGAGCAACGCTTGCACGACGAGCGCTGCAAGCCAGAAGGCGGGGAATTCCCAGCCGCCCTTGGGAGCGGTGAACAGCCAGCCGTTGCCGGTGTGCTGGAGCAGCGCGCCGAGCAGGATCGGCATGGCCAGCACCGCGACCGCGCGCGTCCAGACGCCGAGGAAAAGCGCGATGCCGCCGGCGATTTCACCCAAAATCACGAGATAGGCGAAGAACGCCGGAAAGCCGAGGCTCTCGAAGTAGCCCGCCGTTCCGGCAAGACCGTACGTCATCACCTTGAGCAGCAGGCCGTGGGCGAGCAGCAGCATGCCGAGACTGACACGCAGAAGCAGGGCAGCATAAGGAGCGGTGCGGGTATCGATCATGAAAGCCTCCAAGGTTGTCGTACCGCCTCATCTCACGATCCAAATGGTTTGATAATCCACCGATTGGTGCTACTTGTTCACACCCCGAGTGTGAGATAAACCAATGCTTGATCGCCTGACTGGACTGCAGGTGCTGGTGCGAGTGGCGGCGCTTGGCAGCCTCTCGGCAGCAGCCCGCGACCTCGCCATGTCGCAGACCATGGCGACCAAGCACATGGCCGCCCTGGAAACGCGCCTCGGCATCAAGCTGCTGCATCGCACGACCCGCCGCCTCACCCTGACCGAGGCCGGCCGCACTTATCTCGAAGCCGCCGAGCGCGTCCTCGACGATCTCGCCGAGGCGGATGCCGCCGTGGCCATCGAGGGCCGTGAGGCGCGCGGCACGCTGCGGCTCAGTGCGCCCGTCTCGTTCGGGATCAGCGAGCTGGCCGGTCGCCTGCCGGCCCTGTGCGCCCGCCATCCAGGCCTGCACGTCGATCTCGGCCTGAACGACCGGCACGTCGATCTGGTCGAAGAGGGCTGGGATATGGCGGTGCGCATCGGCAGCGTCACCGACCAGACCCTCATCGCCCGCAAATTGGCGCCATGTTGGATGGTCGCGTGCGCCGCTCCCTCCTACCTTGCTCAGCACGGCACGCCGCGCCATGTCGCCGACCTCGCTGGCCATGCCTGCCTGCACTACACGCTGTCGCGCGCAACCGGCCCCGACCGCTGGCGCTTTGGCCGCGATGGCCGGGTCAGCGTCTCGGTCAAGGGCGCGCTGAAAGCCAACAACGGCGACGCCCTTGTCGCGGCCGCCATCGCCGGCCAGGGCATCATCTATCAACCGTCGTTCCTGGTGGCACGCGCGCTATCGGAGGGCCGCCTGGTGACGCTGGCCCTCGACCACGCGCCGACCGAACTCGACGGCATCTTCGCCGTTTATCCCGCCACCCGCCGCCCGCCCGCCAAAGTCCGCGCCGCCATCGACTTCCTCGTCGAACAGTTTTCGCAACCGCCGCCCCGGGAGCTGGTCGCTTCGTAGGCCACTGCCCTCAGCCAATCCCGTCATCAGGACCGTAGGTGTAAACCGTCGAGCAGAATTCGCACGTAGCGCGCAGACGGCCGTCCTCATCGCGCAAGTCGGCGAGGGCGCCGGCGTCAAACCCCTTCAGATAACCGAGCAAGCGGTCACGCTCGCAACGGCACTTGGCGATGAGCGGCACTGGCTCGCTGGCGCTGACGCCTTCCTCGTGAAAGAGCCGATAGAGCAGCCGATGCGGATCTAGGGTCGGATCGATCAATTCGTGATCCTCCACCGTCGCCGCCAAGAGTTCGAGGCGCCGCCAATCCTCATCGTCCTCGCCGTCAAGGGCTGCGTCGCGCGCCTCGTCGGAGGCGTAGGTGGGCCGATGGCCGCCCCCCCGCGCAACTTTCTGGATCATCAACCCGCCCGCCCGCCAGCGCCACGCCCCGCCGGTGAACTCGCGGGCGACAGCCACGCGGATCAAGGTCGGCAACTGCTCCGACTGGCGGAAATAGGTGTGCGCCGCCTCGACCAGCGTCATCCCGTCAAGCGCGACGATGCCCTGGTAGCGCTCCATGTCGCCGCCCGGATCGATCGTCATGGCCAGATGGCCGGTGCCGAGCAATCTGGCCTGCAGATCGCGGGCGCGCCCTCCCTCAGTCACGCCTTCGACCGCGGCGGCCGGTGCATTGGCATAGCCGCGCAGGCGTCCCGGCGTCATGTAATCGGCGACGAGCAGGCCCAGCGGCCCGTCGGTTTTGGTCTGCAGAATGAGTTGGCCATCGATCTTGAGAGCGGAACCGAGCAGCGCCACCAGCACCAGCGCCTCGCCCAGCGCCACGCTGACTGGTTCGGGGTAGGCGTGTTTGACGAGCACGTCATCGACGGCCACGCCAAGGCGGACCAGCCGGCCGCTGACACCGGTGCCCGCTGTCGCGAACGGGACCACGCAATCGTCACCGACTGAGTTGCCAGGAGGGCGATGGATAGAGCGGGTCGTCATGGAGTGCTTGGACCTCGACATACACGGACGAAAGACGAAATGGTTGCTCGCTGCACGTCGGCCTGATCGCGTGAAAAATCAAGCCCGGCGGGTCGCACATGCAAACCGGACGGCTCGTGGCATACCAGATGCGACAATCGCGCTTCACTGCATTCATTGTTTTTGCTGCATCAGCGTGGTATGCCACATATCAGAACGCAGAAAGGCGCTCGCGGCAGATTACCCCGATGCGCGCCGTCGCGCCCCAGCCCCCACACCTTGACCGCAAGCGAGACGACCATGACCCCCACCGTCGTTGCAACCGCGCCCGCTATGACGACTACCCTGGCGCCAAGCCCCCGCCTGGCAGCCTCTCACGCGCCGCTCGAAGCCTCGTTGCTGTCCCGCGTCCTGGCCGCCCTCGACCGCGCCCTGACCACCTCCGCAGACGGCGGCCGCGGCCTGTAAGCCTCTTTTTCGATCCGCGACCGCGGCAGCCTCGCAAAGCTGCTGAAGCGCCACCCGAGGCGAGCACCGGCCGGTGGCGGGCGACAGGGTCCGTGCCCCTGCGATTTTCGGGTGATTGCCGCGCCGGACAGTGCTGCGGAACCGCACCAGCCATGGTAACCGTCCGGTGACCGCTTCGACTGCGGTCTGACCGGAGCGCTGCCGCATGAAAATCCTTTGCCTCGGCGCCGGCGCCCTCGGCGGCTATTTCGGCGGCTGGCTGGCCGAAGCCGGCGCCGACGTCACGTTCCTGGTGCGCCCGGCCCGCAAGGTGTTGCTCGACACCCATGGCCTCAATATCGATAGCCCGGTGGGGCCCC
>JANYHP010000247.1 GCA_025359005.1 Hyphomicrobiaceae bacterium
CGGCAGCCTTGGCCGCCGGCAATTCGGTACTCGCCAAGCCCGCCGCGCAGACGCCCATGACGGGCTATCTGGCGACCCAATTGCTGCATCAGGCCGGCGTGCCGGTGGCGGTGCTGCAGTTCCTGCCGGGCGACGGCGGCGTCGGCGCGGCCCTTGTCCGCGACAAGCGCACGGCGGGCATCGCCTTCACCGGCTCAAACGCCACCGCCTGGGCGATCCAGAAGGCGCTGTGCGACCGGCGCGGCGCGATTCTGCCGTTCATTGCCGAGACCGGCGGCATCAATGCGATGATCGCCGACAGCACCGCGCTGCCCGAGCAGGTGGTACGCGACGTGGTGCGCTCGGCCTTCGACAGTGCGGGGCAGCGCTGCTCGGCGGCGCGCGTGTTGTTCGTGCAGTCAGACGTCGCCGACACGATGATCGAGATGCTGCGCGGCGCCACGGAAACGCTGGTGATCGGCGATCCGATGGATGCCGCGACCGACGTGGGGCCGGTCATCGACGAAGCGGCGCAGGACGCGCTCGACGCCCACAAGCTGCGCATGCGCAAGACCGCAAAAACCATTCTCGACATGCCGCTGCCGCAAGCGGTGCGCGTCGGCACCTACGTGTCGCCGGCGATCTACGAGATCGAGGCGATCAGCGTGCTCGAGCGCGAAGTGTTCGGACCGATCCTGCATGTGGTGCGCTATGGACAAGGCCGGCTCGGCGCGGTGGTCGAGGCCATCAATGCCACCGGCTACGGACTAACGCTTGGCTTGCACAGCCGCATCGGCGCGGTCGCGGATTTCGTGGCCGAACACGCGCGTGTCGGCAATCTCTACGTCAACCGCAACCAGATTGGCGCCGTGGTGGGTGTGCAGCCGTTCGGCGGCGACGGTTTGTCGGGCACCGGGCCGAAGGCAGGCGGGCCGCACACCTTGGTGCGCTACGCCACCGAGCGTGTGCGCTCCACCGACATCACCGCGACCGGCGGCAACGTGCAGTTGCTCGGCCTCGGCGGCAAGGGCTGAGGACACGCCTGCCTCGTCGAACGGACGTCAGCCGGCCCGCTCTGGGACTGGCTTGGCGGCCGCTTTCGCGCGCATAAGATTGGCGAAGCGGTTGAACAGGTAGTGGCTGTCTTCCGGGCCGGGCGACGCCTCAGGATGGTGCTGGACAGAAAACACCGGCTTGCCTTCAACGCTGATACCGCAGTTCGAGCCGTCGAACAGCGACACGTGCGTTTCCAAGACGCCCTTAGGCAGGGATTTCGCGTCGATGGCGAAACCATGGTTCATTGAGACGATCTCGACCTTGCCGGTGGTGTGATCCTTCACCGGATGATTGGCGCCGTGGTGTCCTTGTCGCATTTTGTGGGTGCTGGCGCCGAGTGCGAGACCCAGCATCTGATGACCAAGGCAGATGCCGAACACAGGGATACCACTGGCAATCAGCGCCTTGATCTCAGGCACGGCATAGACGCTGGTGGCCGCCGGGTCGCCGGGACCGTTAGACAGGAACACGCCATCGGGCTTGCGCGCGAGAATGTCGTCGGCGGTGGTGGTTGCAGGCACGACCGTAACCTTGCAACCGGCATTGGCGAGGCAGCGCAGAATGTTGGTCTTCAGACCGTAGTCGATGGCAACGACGTGGAACTCTGGCGTCTCGAGCGTCTGGTAGCCGCGACCCCAGGCCCAGCGCTTTTCAGTCCAGGTCATCGATTGCGCGCGCGTCACTTCGGGCACCAAATCCATCCCGTCGAGGCCGGGCCAGGCCTTGGCATCAGCAGTGAGCGCGGCGATATCGAACTTGGCCGACGGATCGTGGGCGATGACGGCGTTGGGCGTGCCCTGATCGCGGATGCGGGCGGTAAGCGCGCGAGTATCCACACCGGCGATGGCGATGATGCCGCGCGCCTTCAGCCAGACATCAAGCGGCGCTGACGAGCGCCAGTTGGCCGGTTCGGTGACAGGCGCACGCAGCACACAACCGCGCACGCCCGAGCGCCTCGCGGTGTTGGATGTCTCGGTATCGTCAACGTTTGTGCCGACGTTGCCGATATGCGGGAACGTGAAGGTAATGATCTGCCCGGCGTAGGAGGGATCGGTGAGGATCTCCTGGTAGCCGGTCATCGCCGTGTTGAAGCACACTTCGCCCACCGCCTGACCGGTGGCGCCGAGACCATAGCCCTCTATGACGGCGCCGTCGGCAAGGACAAGGCGGGCGGTCTTGGGCGCCTCGACCCAAGGGGCGGGCGCGCAAGTAGAATGGGGCATGAGGTGGCTCCGAAGCATCGGCACTGCTTGGCCGGTGCCTAGTTGAAGGCGGGGGTCCGGTCAACGGCAGGCGCTGTCGGTGGCGGGGGTTGCGGAGGGGGTAGCGCACAGGAGGACGCGGATCGCATGCGGCATTGCGGCGTCGCCGGGCAGGACCACGAGGTTCGGCGGCATCACGACGTCCGCGGGCAACGGCTCGCCGACGACGATCACGGTGAGTTGGCCGAATTCAGCGGCGGCGTGACGGACCGGCGCCCAATCGACGGGCCGGGCCGAAGGGGCCAGCACCACGACCCGCGCAGACGTGGTCGTGAAAAACGCCAGCGCCTTGCCGAGAGTAACGGGGTCGGAGGGATCGACGCGGACCGGCGACACGCGAACGCGGCCATCACACGGGAGGCCTGCGAACAGGGCCTCGTCGCCGGCTGCCACCGGGTCGATCGGCCGAAACGGCACGCGGCTCCGATCGATCATGTCCCAACCAATCAATTCGCCTTCGCCGTCGCGGGCGAGGCAGCGGGCGACGGCGGGCACCGTGGGATCGATGCCCGTCGTGATCAGTCCGAGCATGGCGCCCCCGGGATCGCGGCCGGGCGGCAGGCGGGGCTTGGATGGCGATGTCTGGGCGAAACCGACCTGCGCGACAGCGAGCACGACGATTGCAGCAAGCCCCGCCCGTAGCATTCTATCTCTCCCCCGTTACGGATCACACGGTCCCTGCGTCACGCGCCGCGTCGATTTCCGCCTCACGCGCGCGAACCAGGTCCATATAGGCCTCGACCGATCTGGTGTCGTGATAGACCTCGACGCGACAGACCTCGCCGTTACTCACCTGGATGATCTTGCGCATGGTACCCGCATGGCGGAGGCCGGTCTTCTGGTGCTCGTATTCAAAGGCGATCTGGACCGTGGCGGTCGCTGCCTCGACCTTCACGATCTGCCACAGGAAACTCAAATAATGCCAGGTGGCGAGGTTGCCATAGAGGCCCTCGGCCACGGCGTCGCGGCCCAGGCGAACGCCACTCATGCCACGCGCCTGTTCGTCGAGATGGACGATACTGACGATGTCGTCAGCCATCACCGCAACCGTTTGCGCGACGTCCTGGACAGCCCAAAATGTGAGCATAGCTTCGACGACGGCCCGCGTTTCAGCGTCGCGGGCGGCACGCTCATGATCCGACTGCACGACGTGCGACCCTTTGCCCGAAGTTGATTGACCGCCCCCGCGTAGCATCGCAATGCATCAAAGCTGCTCAATTCTGCGTGATCGTCAAATATCTGCTGGTCACCGTTGCGGTGAAATCACGAAGGACTTTTCCAGCGGCTTAGCCCATGCGATCGAACAGCCCACCGTTGGATGAATGCCACCACTTGCCGGCGATGACGACACCCTCGGACACGATGCGCTTGCGGCCTTCCATGTGCTCCCCGACCACGTCGACATAATCGAACGTGCCGTCTTGCACAGTCAGCAACGTCGCGTCCCCGGCACTGCCGACCTTGAGGCTACCAAGCTCGGGCCGCCGCATAGCCATCGCCGCATTCACCGTGGACGCGGCGATCACGTCGTTGAGCGGCATGCCCATGCAGAGGAACTTCGACAGTGTGGTGACCTGATCGAACGCCGGGCCGTTGATGCACAGCGCGTGCACGTCCGACGAGATCACGTCTGGCTGGAAACCGTTGGCGAGCATCGCGCGCGCCGTCTCGAACGCGAACGAACCCTTGCCGTGGCCAATGTCAAAAATCACGCCGCGCTTGCGGGCCGCGATCACCTCGGCCTTGACCTTGCCCTGCGCACTGACCGGCGTATTGGGGAACGGCCGGAATGCGTGCGTGAGAACATCGCCCGGTCGCAGCAACCCGATCACATCCTCATACGATGGCGGCGGATGATCGATATGGCACATCAGCGGCATGCCCACCTTGTCGGCCACTTCCAGCGCCATCTTGAGCGCCGCCCACCCCTGTGTGCCCGACGAGTGCCGCCCGACACGCACCTTGATGCCGACGAGGATATCGCGGTGCTGCACCGCCACTTCCGCGCACTCCGCCGGTGCGAGCATACGCGGCTCCTCGCTTTCGCCGACCATGATCGTTGGCGAGAACGCGAAAATCCCCGCGAACGACACATGCAGGTAGGCGAGGATACGCACCTGCGATCGCTCGATCACATGTTTGCGGAAGCCCATGAAATTGCCAGGGCCGGCGCTGCCCGTATCGACAGCTGTGGTCACGCCCGATGTGCGGCAGAACTCCTCGGCGTCGATGCCGAGCGATGTGCCGCCCCAGTAGACATGGGTGTGCAGATCGATCAGCCCCGGCGAAACGATCGCACCCTTGACGTCGCGCACGTCCGTTGCGGGGCCGGGCTTGATGGCCTTGGCCACCGCCGAAACCTTGCCGGCGCGAAACGCCACATCCATCACCCCGTCGAGCCCTTGCGATGGGTCGATGACGTGACCGCCTCTGAGGATCAGATCGTGGGCAGTTGTCGAGGGCATGGCGAGGCTCCGGCGCTGACGATAAGCCTCACTGTAGCCAGTCCGGCAGCCGCCGTCACCGACCCATCACGTCCGCTTGGCGCGGGGGGTCGGTGGCGCTTTCATCCAGGGCGTGGCGGAGCGGGCGACGCGGACACCTGTTTCATAGAGCGCCGTCTCGTAGGCTTGATCGCCCAGCGATGTGCCCGGCGCGTCGAAATCGTCGGGCACGGCGACCAGATTGAAGTCGGCGCCGCCTTCAAGCGCGCGCTTATGGATCAAGGCAACTTCCGTGGTCTGGTGGCTCTTGAGCAGCGTGTAGATGGCCCGCGCAGCGATCGAGAGCGTCTGCGGCGTAACCACCTCGGGTTCCGGCGAGAGCTTGGAGTTGTTGATGAGAAAAACACGACGGGCGGGCGGTGCGGCATAGAATTTATCGTACGCATGATAGTGGACGGGAAACGGCGACACGAACACGTTCCGCGTGGTGCCGCCATCGACATGCATTTCATCGTAAACCTTGCCGTCAACCTCGACTTCGATGGCGACCGGCGGGAACAACGCCGGGATGGACGCCGAGGCGAGCAC
>JANYHP010000494.1 GCA_025359005.1 Hyphomicrobiaceae bacterium
CTGGCCGGTGAAGGCGTTGGCGTTGCCGGAATTGACGACCAGGATGCGCGCCTGTCCGCTTTTTAAGCTGTCGCGGCACCACGATACCGCCGCCGAGCACGTCTTGGATTTGGTCAGCACACCGGCCGCCACCGTGCCCGGATCGAACGTCGCCACCATCAAATCCGTTCGCCCCTTGTAGCGGATACCCGCTTCGGCGGTGGCGAAGCGAACACCGTCGATCACCGGCATCGTTGGCAAATTTTTGGGCGCGAATGGCGAGAGTTTGGCGTCAGCAGACATCAGCGTAGTCCGTAGAAATAGCGTTCCATAAACCGCGCGGAACGAGGGCGGCTCTTGCTGGGCGAGGCGACGGCGCACATGGCATGCACCGGCCACTCACAGCGGACCTTACGCGGCGCTCTGATCTTCAGCGAAGCCGCATCACATCCCCGGCACTGCGCCAAAAAAGTCGCGCTTGCCGATCTCTACGCCGTTGGCGCGCAGGATCGAATAAGCTGCCGTCGTGTGGAAGTAGAAATTCGGCAACCCGAAGTGCAGCAGGTACGGCAATCCCTTGAACGTCACCGGGTTGCCCGCGATCTTGAGCGAGATATCGCGCCCCTCGGAGCCGTCGACCTGCGCCGGCTTAAACGCTTCCACAAACGCAATCGTCTTGGCGATACGTGCCTTGAGTTCCGGGAATGTCTTTTCGCTATCTTCCCATGTGGGCACCTCGACGCCAGCGAGACGCGCGGCAATGCCCTTGGCGAAATCGCAGGCGATCTGCACTTGGCGCGTCAACGGCAGCATATCGGCGATCAGTCGTGCGCCAGTCAGAGCCGTCGCATCGAACTTTTTGGCCGTGCAGTGGGCATCGGCTTTATCGAGCACGGCCGACAGCGCCTTCAGCATTTGCACAAAAACCGGTACGGTCGCCTGATACATTGAGATGGACATGCGGGCTCTCTCATCTGGGTGCGCGAAAAGATGCGTTGGGCGATTGCTATCGCATCGCAGAGCCCTTGACTACGAACAAAGTCGATGCCGCCATGTCCATGACGAACATGACGATGGCCGCCCATTCAACGCCCGGTATGGGACAGAGCCAACACGCGGGCGGGGGCCTGACCTGTTGGCAACGGACTTCACACCACGGTCGGGTTGCGCTTTGATGACCCGAGGAACCGACTTGGAGGATGGCGCCTTGCGACATGTGCTTTTGACCGGAGCTGGCGGAGATGTCGGCGGACGCATCACGCCGCTGCTGAAGGCCGTGTACCCGGGCCTCACCCTCTCTGACTTCAAGCCGATCGCGAACACCCACGGACTGCCGTTCCGCCAGGCCCAGCTGTCGGATATGGCCGAGGTCCACGCCGCCGTGGCCGGCATGGAGGGGATCATCCATCTGGGCGGATTTTCTGTCGAAGGTCCGTGGGAGACGATCCTCAGCGCCAATATCATTGGCGCCTACAATCTGTTCGAGGCGGCCCGGCTTGCCGGCGTCAAACGCATCATCTTCGCGTCGTCCAATCACGCCGCCGGGTTCTACCCGCAAGAGGAAATCATTCCAGCGGAGGCCCCACCGCTGCCGGATAGCCGGTATGGCGTTTCCAAGGCTTTTGGCGAAGCCCTTGGCGCGCTCTATGCCATGAAACATGGGATCGGCGTCACCAGCCTGCGCATCGGCAATGTCGGTGAGAAGCCGTTGGACGTCCGCCGTCTGGCGATCATGTTGCACCCGGAGGATCTGGTGCAGCTCATCCGGATCGGCCTTGAGCATCCCGACATCGTCAATGAGGTTTTCTACGGCGTGTCCGGCAACACGCGCTCCTGGTACGACAACGCGCGCGCCATTTCCTATGGCTATAAGCCGAAATACGATGCCGAAGACCAGGTCGACTTCGCCGAGGCTGAACAGCGCAAGCTCGTGCCCAATCCGGTAGCCGAAATGTATCAGGGCGGCGGTTTTTGTGCGGACGAATACACCGCCGATCTTGCCGGCATCATGGCGAAGCTGGACCGGACGATCGACTTCAGCAACTGACGCCGGGAACCGCTCGTCGGCGAGACAACATCAAAGGTCTGCCATGCCCCATGACCAAGCTGCGCTGCTTACCAGTGACGCTGAAGCCCATTTGGTCGGTATTGCGCGCCGCGTGCTGCCGGGCGGCACATTCGGCAGCATGGCGTCAGACCTCGTCATCCGCGAAGGCAAAGCGGGGCACGTCTGGGATGTCTCCGGTAATCGCTACGTCGATTTCCTGCTCGGATCCGGCCCGATGATCGTGGGCCATGCCCACCCAGAGGTCGTGGCCGCGGTGACCGCCCAGGTCGCGCGCGGCTCCACGTTCTTCACCAACAATGCAGCCGGCATTGAATTGGCCGAGCGCATCGTCGAAGCCGTGCCGTGCGCGGAAAAGGTGCGGTTCTGCAGCACCGGCTCGGAGGCCACGTTCTTCGCCATGCGCGTCGCCCGCGCCTTCAAGAAGCGGGACAAAATCTTGAAATTCGAAGGTGGCTATCACGGCAACAACGACTATGCCCACATGAGCACGGTGCCCAACCGGTTCGTCAATTTTCCGAACGCGACGATGGATACGGCAGGCATTCCGAAGGTTCTCGAAAACGAAATTCTCGTTGCGCCGTTCAACGATCCTGCCGCCGCGGTGGCGATTATCGAAGAGCACCGCCACGACCTCGCCGGGGTCATCTGTGAGCCCATGCAGCGCCTTATTCCGCCGCGCGCGGGCTTCCTCAAGGCTGTGCGCGACGTTACCGCCAAACATGAAATCCCGCTGATTTTCGACGAAATCGTCACTGGTTTCCGCCTCGCCTATGGTGGCGCGCAAGACTACTATGGCGTCGTCCCCGACATCGCGGCGTTCGGCAAGATCGTCGGCGGCGGCTATCCGCTGGGCGCTATCGCCGGTCGCGCCGACATCATGGCGCATTTCGACAAATCATCGGCCGGCGACGCCTATGCCGCGCAGACGGGCACCCTCAACGGCAACCCAGTGGCGGCGGTTGCCGGCCTCGCCACCCTCGAGATTTTGCGCCGCAAAGGCAGTTACGAGCACCTCTTTGCGATCGGACACCAGTTGCGAATGGCCTTGAGTGGCGCACTGGAGAAGAGTGGTGTCCCCGCCACGGTGGTCGGCGAACCGCCGCTGTTCGACGTGATCTTCGCCAAGGGCGACATGATCGACTACCGTGCCAGCGCTCGCGGCGACGCAGGATTGCTGAAGCGCTTCAATGCGGGCCTCCTCGCGCGCGGGATCCTCAAAGCCGACAACAAGATCTACGTCAGCATCGCCCACACCGAAGCAGACGTCGCCGAAGCCGAGCGTGCGTTCGAGGACGTTGCTAAATCCCTGGGCTGACCACTTTCACACGCTGATGCGGGTGGCTTGCGCTGTTGGCGTCGCCTGAGGCCCACTTGGCAGCACGTGCTTTGCCGCCGCCACAAAGGGATTGAGCAACCCTTCGGTGAGGTCGTGGCTCGCCTGCTGATGGTCGCTGATGCCGAACACCAGCTTTTGCCGCTGCCGGGTGGGGATCAGCAGCGTGCCGTACGCCCAGTCGAAGACGGCAATGAGATTGCCAAAATTCCGGTTGTGGTGAGCGACATCGACGGAATGATGCAGCTGGTGATGGGCCGGGCTCAAGATAAGGCGTCCCCAGAAGCCAGTGATGGGGATCCAGATATGGGTGTGCTGCAGCTGCGCGAAGACGGAAACGCCGAGTGCGATCAGCGTGGTGCCGTTGAGCAACTCGAACTTGACGGGGCCGGCGCCAAACACCTGATGCAGCACACCCGTCACCGCGCCGTTGATGAGCATGATGATATTGACGAAGACGATGCTGTCGACCGGATGGACGCGGAAATTCGTCAAAGGGGACAACACTTCGGCGGAGTGATGGACTTTGTGGAACTCCCACAAGACCGGCACGTGATGGCTGAGGTAGTGATCCACCCAATAGGCGAACTCGTAGCCGACAAAGAGCGCAATCGCCCAGATCGACCCGACGAGGAGCGGTGGCAGCGTGGTGGGGGTGGTGATGCCAAAGGCACCTTCCAGGGTGCCCTGCACCACCGTGCTTACCGTCGCCATGGACAGGATCGCCTGGCCGCAGATCAGCGCAAAGAGGCCGATGTTGCCGGCCATGAGGATTATGTCGAGCACGTGACTCCTGTGCCCCAGGTAGCGTCTGGACAGGATCGTAAGAAACGTGCGGCGATAGCGGAACGACCGGAGGCGGCCGATCTTGCTGGCTGCGAAGTAGGCGACAGCCACGAAGGGCGCCAGGATCACAGACGCCAGCGGCGTGGTGTCCGATGGCCATGTCATCAGCTTTGTGCCGAGCCAGCCGAGCCCGTCGCAGGCGCCGGTCGACAGGACGGCGGTGCACTCCCACATGCTGCAACCCTTGACTGAACTGGCGCGCCCCACGAGCGGCGCCGATGCCGGCATGGTCCCGCACAACGGTTAACGGCGGCTTACGGCGGTGCGGGGCATTGATGGTGCCGCAGCTGTTCAGCCTTGCAACAGTGCCTTCGTTCCGATAGAGAGCCAGCCAGAACTTCCCCTATCGTGGCAAAGCCCGGTTGTTCCGGCAGCTGCTGGTTGCGCGATTTCGGTACGTCCCATTCAGAGTTGACGAGACCCCTATGAACAAGTCCGAAGATTTTCATCCAGACTACCACATGATCAAGGTCGTCCAGACCGATGGCACCGAGTTCATGACGTACTCGACGTATGGCAAAGAGGGCGACACGCTCAACCTCGACATCGATCCCAAGACGCATCCGGCATGGACCGGCGGCAACCAGCAGTTGATGGATCGCGGCGGCCGTCTTTCTCGCTTCAAGAAGAAGTTCGAAGGCATGTTCTGAGCATTGGCTCGGGACGTAACCTGCCTGTCAGTTTGGCCCGGCTGCTTGGCAGACCGGGCTGTTCTGTTGGTGCGCTGTTCTGTTGGTGCGCTGTTCTGTGCCGTGGACAGGGCCGAGCGCGGCGTTCTTATTTTGGGCACGAATGTTCATTAGGCAGCACTGGGTACAGCGGAACCGTTCGCTGTTGCGCTGTTCCATCCGATGATGGTTGTGCGGCGGATGACGCTGAAACAGTGTTCCGCCCTCTGGTCCGCGCAGGTTGCGCCGGAGACAGGGAAATAGGCACGGTGACAGTCCAGGTTGTCGATGCGGTGCGATTCGGTTAATCAAGCTTTAACGCATCGTCGCGCACAGATGAGGTCCTTCGCTGTGCATTGGAATAAGGGATTGCCTGGGGGTATGACGGCCATCTTCACGCTCCGCACGCGGACTGCACTGATGGGTGTGGCGCTGGTCGCGTGCATGCTTGGTGGATGCGCGAAGGTCGATCTGTCGCCGCATCTGCAGCCGCTTTCCAAAGACACGCTGATGCTGCTGGGCAAGAAGGGCATGGACGTGCCCGCGCCGATGTTTATCCGAATTTTCAAGGAAGAGTCGGAGCTGGACGTGTGGAAGCAGCGCCCTGACGGTCGCTATTATCACTTCAAGACCTATCCGATCTGCAACTGGTCGGGAGACCTTGGCCCCAAGGTCAAGCAAGGCGACAAGCAGTCGCCCGAGGGCTTCTACAAAGTTGCCCGGACGCAGATGAATCCGAATTCGCAATTCTACCTGTCCTTCAATCTCGGCTATCCGAATGCCTTCGACAAAGCAAACAAGCGGACAGGCGACAGCCTGATGGTGCACGGCAAGTGCAAATCCGCCGGCTGTTACGCTATGACAGATGCTTTGATCGAAGAAATCTATGCGCTGGCGCGCGAGAGCTACATCGGCGGCCAGGAAAACATTCACGTCCATGCCATGCCCTTCCGCATGACAGATGTGAACATGGCAAAGCACGCCAAGAACCAGTGGTTCCCGTTCTGGCAAACCCTCAAGCAGGGCTACGATCATTTTGAACTGACGCACCTGCCGCCCGACGTGGCCGTCTGTCAGCGGCAATACGTGGTCAATGTGAAACTTCCCGGCGCCGGCGGCCAGAACCTGGCTCGCATCGATCCGGAGGCGAGTTGCCCGACGTTCGAGAGGCCGGTGATCGCGGCATTCGTCGCCAAGCCGGGTGACTTGGCGGCGGCACAGTCGTCGATACCGACCGGCAAACCCGCGCCGCCGCAAAGCACCGTCAAACTCCAGTGAAATCCCCGACAGCGCCGTCATAGTGCACGCATATTTCGCCGGCAAACTGACGGCGCTCTTCGTTTTGACAATCGAGCCGATCAATGAAGTGGCTGGGCCGGATCGTAACGCTGCTGCTGGTCATCGGCATGGCCGCGCTCGCCTATGTCATGTTCGTTTTGCCACCGAACGACCCCGACGCATTTGCAATGGCGCGCGAGCGTGAAACCCGCCGGCAAGCCTACCGGTTGCACAAGCCGCTGCCCGGAGCCGACGTGAACAGCGATACGCTGGACGTGCGTCTGGCGCGGACAGGGTTCACGCTGGGACAGCCCATATTCATGCGCATTTTCAAGCTCACGTTCGAGCTTGAGGTCTGGATGAAGCGCGGCGACACGTATGCATTATTTGCGACATACCCCATTTGTTATTTCTCAGGACAGCTTGGTCCGAAGATCCGCAGCTTCGACCGGCAGACCCCCGAGGGCATTTATCAAGTCACAGCGAAGCAGCTCAATCCGGCGAGCCGCTGGCACCGATCCTTCAATCTTGGGTTCCCCAATGCCTACGATCGGGCGCAGGGGCGAACCGGCTCGTATCTGATGGTACACGGCGGATGCAGTTCCGTTGGCTGCTACGCGATGACCAATCCGGTGGCTGACGACCTTTTCCGGCTGGCGACTGCGGCGTTCGCCGCCGGGCAGTCGAGTTTCCAGGTGCAGGCGTTGCCGTTCCGCATGACGACCGATGCGATGGCGTCGCGGACCACCCACCCCAATGCGCCCTTCTGGGACGAGTTGAGGACGGTCTCAGACGGCTTCGAAATGACGCATCGCCCCCCGGAGGTCGTGGTGTGCGATGGACACTACCGCATCGCAAAAGGCGATGTTTTAAATATTGCAATTAGGAGTTGCAAGAAAATCTGAAGCATTTACACCGCTTGCGGACGGAAATTGACGGTTGGCCATGCGGCCGGTTAGGCACAGCCTTCTAGTCGCCCGCGCTGAACGCAATTCAATCTTTGGGTGCGTGCTCGCGCTCTGCTAGAGACTGGACATGAAACGCATGACGTCGACGGTACCAGGGGCCATTGTCGAGGGCTTGGCGCCTTTGGGTGACGAAGTCGAAGTGGACGCGCAGAGTAGCGAGGACGCGATGACTTCGCGTAGACGTGTATTGGGGATGCTTTTGCGCAGGCGACGCAAAGACGGTGCACGGCGTTTTGCCGCGGTCACGTTTGTCATTGCGCTCATTGCGTCAGCGATAGCTGGTCGCCAAGCGGCTGCGTTGGTGATTGAACTGAAGGATGTCGCGGCGGATCGGGTGGAGCGACAACGCGCCGAATCCGTTGGTCAACTGCCGCTGCCTGGAACCCCGAATGTCGGCCAGTTGGCCGAGCGGCTCGCGGCCAAGGGAATGGCCGTCGGCAGTCCGATCCTGATCCGGGTTTTCAAGGCCAGTTCGGAACTGGAACTGTGGATGCGGCGCGGCGACCGCTTCGAATTGTTCGCGACATATCCAATCTGCAACTGGTCGGGGACGCTTGGTCCAAAGATCAGTGAAGGCGACAAACAAAGCCCGGAAGGCGTCTACACCGTCAATGCGCGCCAGCTGCATCTGATCGGCCGGCACCCCCGGTCGCTCAATCTCGGGTTTCCGAACGCCCTTGACCGACAGATGAGCCGGACGGGGTCCTATATCCTCATCCACGGCGGCTGCGGCTCGGTTGGTTGTTTTGCCATGACGAACCCGGTGATCGAAGAAGTTTTCGGGCTCGCCTCGGCCGCGCTCAACAAGGGCCGCCAGGACGCTATCCAAGTGCACGTCTTCCCGTTCCGCATGACGGAAGACCGGTTGAAGGCGTATTCGCTCAATGAGTGGTACGATTTCTGGCGTAACCTGAAAGACGTCCACGACGGCTTCGAGCGCACGCGCGCGCCCCCCAAGATTACCGTATGTGAGGGCCGCTATTGGGTCGAAGACGGCACTCCGGGACAGGAGGTGGCCTCTCAAGGCCCTTTAGCCGTGTGCGCCGTCTCGCTGGTCGAGGCGGCGTCATCGAGCGATCAGGCCGATGCCTCCCCGGGATTGGAGCGGCCGTGGTGGCCGCTGCGGGCAATGGTCCATCCGGCGCTGGTCCTATCGCGCCCGTCGGCGCCGATGGTCCACAGCCCGCGCGAGCGGCTGTCGACAGTCCTGTCGTCACCCCTGTTCAACGGACCGCGGTGGTGGCCGAGCCGGCGAAGCCCAGAAGTGTCGTCAAACGGGTTGCAGAACCCGACCCCGAAGACGACGAGAAACCGCGTCGCCGGCAGCCCAGACGCAGCCACCCCGCCAAGCCCATCCCTGCAATCGTCGACGATGCCGTGCAGCTTGAGGCTCGCTAGCTGCCGGAAATGGGTCTCACAACAGTGGGAACTGCTTAAGGCTAGGCAGTTTGCGGCACGCTCAAAGCCGGCGCGGCTTGCTTCGCAGAGGTAACGCCAAATCGCTGCTGCCTCGACGGCGCTCTTCCCTTGTCCTGAATTCTCGGCCAAGAGCCGTCGGCAGTGTCTCATTGCAAACTGCGGCCGCCCGGCTGCTTGGTTCCGTTCCCTCACCGGAGGATCGCATGCGCGCGAAAATCAATGGCATCGACATGGCCTACGCCGTCAGCGGTGCATCGAGTGCGCCGGCCGTCGTTCTGCATCATCCCCTTGCGACCAATATGAGTTTCTGGGACGAAGCAACCGCAGCGCTCGAGCCGACGTATCAGGTGATCCGCTTTGACGCGCGGGGGCATGGCAAGACCGAGGCCCCGACGGGTCCCTATGATTTCGCCACGCTGGCCGCCGATGTCGTCGCGTTGCTGGACCACGTGGGTGTCGCGCGCGCGCAGTTCGTCAGCCTCTCGATGGGTGGGATGGTGGGGCAGGCCCTTGGGCTGTGGCACCCGCTCCGGTTTTCGTCCATCACCATCACATCAGCCAGCAGCAAGACCGCAGATACGATGCGGCATCTCTGGGTCGATCGCGTCGGCGTCGCGCGCGAAAAAGGCATGGCGTCGCAGATCGAGCCGGCGCTGCAGCGGTGGCTGGCTGCATCCTCGCGCACGGATCGTCCAGACCTCGTCGAGCGGTGCTCGAAGATGATCACAACCACGCCGCTGGAGGGCTATGCCGGCTGGTGCGGCGCCATCGAGACGTTGGATTTCACCGACAAGCTTTCTGCCATCAACATTCCTGTGCGGGTCATCGTCGGCGCTGAAGATCCGGCAACCCCCGTTGCCGCATCCGAAACCATTCAGCGCAATATTCCGGGCGCCGAGCTTGCCATCATTTCCGGCGTGTCGCACATGCTGGCCATCGAGAACCCGGCGGCGTTCCATGCCGAACTGCTGCCGTTCCTGGCGCGCCATCGCGGGCCGCAATAAGCTGTCTGCGTGCGTTGCCAGTTTGCCGTGTCGCTGATGCTGGCAATTCCGGCGCGACCTGCATAAGCTTGCGCTGGCTCGTACCTCCGTTCGAAAGTCGCTGACACCATGTCCACCACCGCCACGCGCGCGCCGCGCATCCTTCATCTCAATGCAAAAGACAACCTCGTCGTCTCCGTCGACGGCATAGACAAAGGTGTGACGGTGGCGGGCGTGATGGCAACCGCTCGCATCCCGCGCGGGCACAAGATGGCGACGGTCAAGATCGACAAGGGCGCGCCGGTCTTAAAGTTCGGGCAGATCATCGGTTTTGCGACCGAGGATATTCTGCCAGGGGCTCATATTCATACGCACAATTGCGGGTTCGCGGCGTTCGAGCGTGATTACGCGTTTGCTCAGGATGCCAAGTCGGAACTCATCCTGCCGGTAGCCCAGCAGGCGACGTTCGAAGGGTTCCGCCGCGGCAACGGCCGCGTGGGAACGCGCAACTATATCGGCGTTGTGACGAGTGTGAACTGCTCGGCGACAGTGGCACGCTTCATTGCCGAAGCTGTCAACAAATCCGGCCTGCTCCGCGATTATCCGACGATCGACGGCGTCATTCCGCTGGTGCATTCGACCGGCTGCGGCATCGACAGCGACGGCGAAACCTTCGAAGTCTTGAAGCGCACGACGTGGGGGTATGCGTGCAACCCCAACATGGCCGGTGTGCTGGTGGTTGGACTTGGCTGCGAAGGCTTCCAGATCGCGCGG
>JANYHP010000262.1 GCA_025359005.1 Hyphomicrobiaceae bacterium
GCGCTCGTCGCCATCACCACCAACACCATAGACCGCGCGTTTCACATGTTCACGGTACTGAACGACACAGGCAAACCGCTGACGCGCAATGACATCCTGAAGGCCGAATTGATTGGCGCCATGGCGCCCGCCGACCGCGGCGAAGCCACCGCACAGTGGGACGAACTGGCCGTCCGGCTCGACGACGATTTCGAGCAGCTGTTCAGCTTTGTCAGCACCGAGGCTGGGCGCGGCTCCAAGGCCATCGTCGAAGCCGTGCGGCTGGAGGTGGCGGCACACCCGACCGGCGCAGGCGGCTATGTGTTCGACACGCTGCTGCCGGCCGGCCGCATCATCGACGTGATGCTGCACGCGCGCCACGCTGGTGCGCGCCAGTCGGCCGAGATCAACCGGTTGCTGCGCGCGCTCTCGGCGCTGCCGGGCCGAGAATGGGTGCCGCCGCTGCTGGCCTTCTGGAAACGGCACGGCACGGATGCTGCTGCTCTGCTGGTCTTCATCACTGCACTGGAGCGATTTGCCTACGGCGTCCGCATTCTGGCGCTTGGCGCGGAGAAGCGCGCACAGCGCCTGGCGGCGATGACCGCACTGATCGCGGCGGGCGCGCCGCCGCACGGCCCCTGGCCGCAGCTGGTGTTCAATCGCGACGAGTTGCGCAATATCAATCACAGCCTGCGCGACTTGCACCGCCGCAGCCCGCAGATCTGCCGTCTCGTGCTGCAGCGTCTGGAGGAACGCCAGTCCGGAAAGCCGCTCGCCGCCGACGTCACCTTTACTGTCGAGCATATTCTGCCAATGAACGTCGGCGCTGCTTCGCTGTGGCGAACAGTGATCCCCGATGCCGACAATCGCAAGCGGCTGGCGTCCTGCCTCGGCAACCTCACGCTCGTGACGCAAGTCGCCAACGAGAAAGCCGGCAATCACGACTATGCGCGCAAGTGCGCTGTCTACTTCGGCCCGGACGGCGTGCCGGTCACGAGTTTGACAGCCGAGTTGCGCGCAATCCCGGCCTGGACTGCCGCCGTGATCGAGGCCCGTCTCGTCCGGATGTTGGCCGCCATCAACGCCATGTGGCGCTTCGACGCCTGAGCGCGACACAGCAGGGCAATCGACGCGACAGACGTGACGCCATCAGATTGTGGTGCGACATTCGATGTGCAGATTGCCCGTTCCAGGCTGGCGATCTCGCAGCATTGCAATCAAACGAACCCGGGACGTGACATTAGGGATGCTCGCCTTGAGCCAGCATCCCAAGCCCTCAAATCTCCTGGTTAAACTTACCGACTTCGGGGAACTGCGCGAGGCGGGTTTTAATATCGGCGAAGATGGCGTTGCGGTTGGCTTCCGACACCGGGCTTTCGACGACGACGACGAGTTCGGGCTTGTTCGACGAGGCGCGGACAAGGCCCCACGTGCCATCCGCCAGGGTCACGCGCACCCCGTTGACGGTGACGAGGTCGCGGATCTTCTGGCCGCAGATGGTTTTGCCGGCTTTCGCTTCCGCCTCGTAGGCCGCGACGATCTGGTCGACGATGCCGTACTTCTTCTCGTCGTCGCAGTGGGGCGACATGGTCGGCGACTGCCAGGTTTTCGGCAGCGCGCGCTTGAGGTCTGCAACAGTCTTGTCGGGCGCGCGCTCGAGCATGTCGCACACCGCAATCGCCGCAACGAGGCCGTCGTCATAGCCGCGGCCGAGCGGGGGCTGGAAGAAATAGTGGCCACTCTTTTCGAAACCGACGAGCGCCTTTTTTTCGTGCGTGTAGCGCTTCATGTAGCTGTGGCCGGTCTTCCAGTAGAGCGCGGTTGCGCCGTTCTTAATCAGCACCGGATCGGTCATGAACAGCCCTGTCGACTTCACGTCAGCGACAAAGACCGCGTTCGGATACACGGCCGACAGATCGCGCGCGAGCATGACGCCGACGGTGTCTGCAAAGATCTCATGGCCTTCATTGTCGACGACGCCGCAACGGTCACCGTCGCCATCGAAGCCGAGGCCAACGTCGGCCTTGTGCTTGAGAACGGCCGCGGCCATGGCGTGCAGCATCTTCATGTCTTCGGGATTGGGGTTGTAGTTGGGAAAACTATGATCGAGTTCGGCGTCGAGCGGCACCACTTCAAGGCCTAGCGCTTCGAGGATCTTTGGCGCGAACGCGCCGGCCGTACCGTTGCCGCAAGCGGCAACGACCTTCATAGGACGCTTGAATTTCGGGCGCTTCGTCAATGACGCTGCGTAGCGCTCGGCGAGATTAGAGACAAAAATGTACTTACCGGCGCTGCCAGTCACTGCCTTGGCATAGGCGCCCGACAGCACGATCTCCTTCAGTTCGCTCATCTCATCGGGGCCGAAGGTGAGCGGACGATTGAGGCCCATCTTGATGCCGGTCCAGCCGTTGTCGTTG
>JANYHP010000272.1 GCA_025359005.1 Hyphomicrobiaceae bacterium
CTACATGCCAGGATAGTTGGGGCCGCCGGAGCCTTCGGGCACCGTCCAGGTGATGTTCTGGCAGGGGTCCTTAATGTCGCACGTCTTGCAGTGCACGCAGTTCTGCGCGTTGATCTGCAAGCGCTTTCGGCCCGCACCAGCGTCGTCGACCCATTCGTAAACGCCGGCGGGACAATAGCGATTGGAGGGGCCGGCAAAAACGCCGAGCTCGGTCGCCACTTCCTCTGCCATGTTCGCCACTTTGAGGTGCGCCGGCTGGTCTTCCTCGTGGTTGGTGGCGGAGAACGACACGCTGGTCAGGCGGTCGAAGGTGAGGACGCCGTCGGGTTTGGGGTAAGCGATGGGCTTGAAGCCCGCCGCTGGTTTCAGCGCCGCGTAGTCGGGCTTCTTGTGCTTCAGCGTGAAGCCGAGGCCAACGCCGGGAATGATCGTATTCAACCACATCTCGGCGCCGGACAGGATCGTGCCGAGGCGCGTGCCGAAGCGTGACAGCAGCGGTTTGGCGTTGCGGACGCGTCGGAGATCCTTGGCGATGGGCCCGTTCCGTACCGCTGTCTCATAGGCATCCAGGCGGTCGTGCGCGCGACCATGAGAAAGGGCGTCGACGAGCGCGTCCGCGGCGTGGATGCCCGACAGGATGGCGTTATGGCTGCCCTTTATGCGCGGCACATTGACGAAGCCGGCCGAGCAGCCGACGAGGGCACCGCCCGGGAAAACAAGCTTGGGGATCGATTGCCATCCGCCTTCGGTGATGGCGCGGGCGCCGTAGGCAATGCGCTTGCCGCCCTCGAGCGTCGGGCGGACGAGATCGTTGGTCTTGAAACGCTGGAACTCTTCGTAAGGCGACAGGTAGGGGTTTTCGTAGTTGAGATGAACGACGTAACCGATGGCTACGAGGTTGTCGCCGTAGTGATAGAGGAATGAGCCGCCGCCGGTGCGATCGTCCAGGGGCCAGCCGAGCATGTGCTGGACGAGGCCAGCGCGATGGTTCCCGGGTTTGACCTCCCACAGTTCCTTCATGCCGAGCCCAAATTTTTGCGGCTCAGAATTGGCGTCGAGTTCGTAAGTCCTGATCAGCTGCTTGGCGAGCGAACCGCGCACTCCCTCGCCAATGATGGTATATTTGCCGCGGATTTCCATGCCGCGCGTGAAGCGGTCGCCCGGCTTGCCATCGCGGCCGATGCCCATGTCCCCTGTGGCGACGCCGACAACGGCACCGTGCGCGTCGTACAGCACTTCAGACGCTGCAAAGCCTGGATAGATTTCGACGCCCAGTTCGGTGGCTTTCTCGCCGAGCCAGCGACAGACGGCGCCGAGGCTGCCAACGTAATTGCCGTGATTGCTCAACAGGGGTGGGAACAACAGGTTCGGTAAACGGATTCTGCCGGCCGGCCCCAGGTAGTAGAAGCGGTCGTCGGTGACTTGGGTGGTCAGCGGCAGGCCCTGCGCCCGCCAGTTGGGCACCAGCATGTCAAGGCCGATCGGATCGATCACAGCGCCGGACAGAATGTGGGCGCCCACTTCCGAGCCTTTTTCGAGAACAACAACAGAGATGTCGAGGCCTTTGGCCTGTGCCTGCTCTTTCAGGCGAATGGCCGTCGCAAGGCCTGCAGGGCCAGCGCCGACGATTACCACGTCGAATTCCATGGCCTCACGTGCTGGCATGTCAAGTGCCGCTGTCTCAGTCGTCGCCGTCATCGTTTGCAGCCCCATCCAACATCGCGTTCAAGATTGCGCTCGTCGATAGGGCGGTGTTGCGGTGGGCGTCAAGGCTGCGGTCGTGAACGTCGCATGCCAAACGGCGGCCTTGCCGGCAGCGCTCCCAGCAGCCGACACGCTCAATTGATCTTTGTGACGGCGCCCTGAGGGGCCAACGGGCCGGTATCGAGGAGCGTGCTCGGGCCTGGCGTCGTCGCCGTCGCCGCATCGACTAAGCCGGCCGGTTGATCGATCACAGTGGCCCCGAATTTTTGGACCTCGAGGACGGCCAGGGCGCGATCGGTAACGCCGTCGCTCATGAGGCGGAACAATCCGTCAACGCCATTGAAGCCGCTGGCGCGGGTGAGCGCGGATGGAATGTAGCGGGCGCCATCCGGGCCGGTGCCGAGGGCCGCCGCGAGGCTTGCGGCATCATAAGCCAGCGTGGCGATGCGGGGCGGGCTGCGACCATAGGCTTTCACGAACCGGTCTGAAAAATCCTTAAAGCCGCGCGGGTCGGGGGCGGCGAACCAGGCACCGACAAAGGCGTCGTCACGGCCGGCGTTTGGAGTGTCGAGCGCGCCGGTGCCGATAACCTTGATGCGTTGGGTGTCGATCCCTGCCTGCTTGAGCAATGGGCCAAGAAACTGCACCGCTTCTTCCCCGCCGGGGATGAAGATGGCGTCGATCGGGTCGCCATGCTCTTCGATGCCACGGATTTCGTCGCGGAGTGCGGTGACGATGGCGACAAGGCCTGCAACGCGCCCACCGGTTTCTGCCGGGTAGGACTTGGATGCGACGAGCACGCCGCCGATACGGGCGACGGCTTCCTTGAATGTGGGCTCGACCAGTTTGCCGTAGGCATCGTCGGGGATCAGCGCGGCGTAGCGTTTCTTGCCCTTTTGCGCCGCGTAGGTGACGACGCGCACCACTTCCGGCCCCGCCAAGAAGCTCAGCAGATGGGTCGAGGAGCTGGCGACCTGCCGGTCATTGGAGAACGCGACAACCGGCACATTCTTGGCACGCGCGACGGCCGAGACGGTGGCAACCGAGCGCGCGTAAAGCGGCCCAAGAATCAGTTCTGCGCCTTCGGCCAAAATTTCGTTGGAGGCCGCCATGGCGCCCTCCGGTGTTCCCTTGTCGTCGCGGACGACCAGCTGGATATGCTTGGCCTGAACGTCTTTGAGGGCGAGTTCGGCGGCCATCTTCATGCTTTCGGCCACCAGGGCTGCCTGGCCGGCGCCAGTCAGCGGCAGGATAAGGCCGATCTTGACGGGCGCTCGCGGCGCAGCCCCCGGTTCGCCGGTCGGTGCCACCGGCGCGCCAAGGGCGATGCTGGCGTTCTCCGGCTCCGGCATGGGAGCGGGTGCGGGCTTTGCGGCTTTGGCCGCCGCAGTCGTTACCGGCGCATTCGTCAAGGCCTGGTTTGAGATGTTGCAGCCCTGGACGAGCGTGCCGAGGCCAAGCGCCATAGCCACGGCCAGCAAGCGGCCGTAGCGATGGCCGTGAACCCTTGCGGCAGTGTCGGAGCCAAAAGCCAGCATGTATGGCGTATCCCGTGTGCTCGGTTTTTCAGCACCCTAGTCGGCGGAGCTGTCTGGTCAATCCGGAAGGGCCGGAACTGCTGACATTCTTGGGCAAAAGAATGGACAAAAGTTCCAGCAAGGACAATCCTGCACCTGAACCGCGGGCGCGGCCATTTTGTGGCAATCGCCGATCCTAATGCCGACCCTATGCCGATTGCTCGAGTGTCGCCAAGTTGCGCCCTCAACGTTCGCCCTTCGTTCGCCATTGTTCGCAGTTACCCAGCATGGGCCGATAAGAGTTCGTTAACCCTGCTCTCCCACTGTCTGTGGAACCGATTGCGGCCGCAAGGCAGGCTTTGGGCACCAGTGTTGCGTGCTCGTCGGACCGGTATGATCGAGTGTGGAGTGGCGTCAGATGCGTGATGTAAAGCAGTCGCGGGTTCGGGTTGGGCGCGTTTTGGCGCCGGCAACGTCCGCAGCACTCCCCTTGAACCGCATTCTGCATGGGGATTGCCTGGCAGAGCTTGCAAAACTCCCGAGCCAAAGCGTCGATCTGGTTTTTGCCGATCCGCCCTATAACCTGCAGCTGGCCGGCGATCTTCTGCGCCCCAACGATACACGCGTCGACGGTGTCGATCAGGCGTGGGACAAGTTTGCATCGTTCGCCGAATACGATCGGTTTTCGCGCGCGTGGCTCTCTGAGGCGCAGCGCGTGCTCAAGCCTAACGGCGCACTTTGGGTCATCGGCAGTTATCACAACATCTTCCGGGTTGGTGCGATGCTGCAGGATCTCGGCTTCTGGATCCAGAACGATGTCGTGTGGCGCAAATCCAACCCGATGCCGAATTTCCGTGGCAAGCGGTTTACCAACGCGCATGAGACGATGATCTGGGCGGCGCGCGACCAGAAGGCCAAGCCGACGTTCAACTATGAAGCCATGAAGGCCTTCAACGACGACCTGCAAATGCGTTCGGATTGGCTGATCCCGATCTGCTCGGGGCCGGAGCGTCTGAAGGATGATGGCGGGCGCAAGGCGCATCCGACACAAAAGCCGGAAGCGCTGCTGCATCGGGTGATCCTGGCCTCGACGAAGCCTGGCGACGTGGTGCTCGATCCGTTTTTCGGCACCGGCACGACCGGAGCGGTGGCACGGCGTCTCGGCCGGCAATGGATCGGCATCGAGCGCGATGCCGATTACGTGGCGGCAGCGTCCGAGCGCATTCAGCGTGTCCAGCCGCTGGGCCCCGACGCACTTGAGACAGCAAGATCAAAGCGGTCGGAACCGCGCGTCGCATTTGGCCAGATTATCGAACTTGGCATTCTCGAGCCCGGTGCGAAACTGTGGGACGAACGCGGCCGCGTGTGGGCCGAAGTGCGGGCAGACGGCACGCTGATGCTGGCGAGTGCCCAGGCCAAGGCCAGGGGTGACGCTGCTGCGCCATCTGGATCGATCCATCGTCTGGGCGCTGAAGTTCAAGGCAAGACGGCGTGTAACGGCTGGACGTTCTGGCATTTCCAGGCGGAGGGCAAACTCAAGCCAATTGACATTCTGCGCGATCAGGCGAAACGGCAACTGGGGTTGTGTTGAATACGTGTCGATGGAAATATTGTGCAAGTGCGAGATTGTTTTAGTTGTAACTCGACGCTGATTACACGCTGCGCGACATTGCCTGCAATCTGTCTTTTTTGCGTTCACTTAGGCATTGACCATCATCCAGATGCGGATAATATTGTTCTGATTGACGCGGAATGCTGCGTAGGCGTCCATTTCTTGCGGTTTCATTGCATCGTGTGCCGTTGCCAATGATGGCTCGGCAAACTTGCATTGGTGGCAACAGAAAATTTCGGGTGCTGCTAGGACGTCTCGCTATCAATATTCTTTGACGGGGCACATTATGAGTAATCTCTTCAAATACGGCATGTTTGCCGCACTCTTTCTTTCTGCGGCGCCCGAAGTAAAGGCTGCGCCCGGCGACGCCCAGCAGCCGCCCGATGGCCGGGACATCAATCAACGCCTTCTCGATGCGCGCGACCTTCTGAAGGATCCAAGTGGGGATGCGGCTTCGCATTATACGGAAGAATTTCCGGAAGAGAAGTATGCGTGGTACAATTGGAACAATTGGCGCAATGCGGTTTTCAACAATTGGAACAATTGGAAGAATTGGAGCAACTGGAGCAAGGCGGCGTTCAATAACTGGCGCAACGCCGCCGCCTTCAAGAATTGGAGCAAGGCGGCGCCAGCGTGGAGCAAGGCCTATGTCGCGCCTGCTTGGAGCAAGGCCTATGTGCCGCGCGTCGTTGCAACACCGAAACCCGCCTATGTTGCGCCGAAGCCGGTCTACGTTGCGCCGAAGCCTGCCTATGTAGCGCCGAAACCTGTCATTGCGGCGCCGAAGCCCGTCTATGTCGCGCCCAAACCTGTCGTGGTTGCGCCGAAGATCGTGGCCCCTGCGCATCCAGTGGTCGTGACGCCTAAGAACACGGTCCCGGCAAATAGTATCACGCAAAAGGCGATCGTCCCGCAACCGGTACTCGCGGCACCCAAGGGTGGGTTGCCCAAGGGCGGAACGACGGTTGGCAACACTGGCAATCTTGGCAATCTTGGCAATCGCCAGCCTCCGGGCGGCGGCACTGTCAACCCAGGCCAGCGTCCGCTCCCCGGCGGGGCCGTCCCGGTGGGTCATGTTCGTCCGTTGCCGGGTCCGCATCGTCCGCCACCCACCGGGACGCTCGGGCGTCCGCTGTTCCATGAGCGGCCGCATCCGCCAGGCCGCGACGTTCGTGCAGGTCAGTTCCCCGCGCGCGCCGGTATCCGCATGGGGTTTGTCGATCTTTATCCGATGCTGGCGCCGCCGGATCTGCCAGAGATTTTCGCGGCGCTCGTCGATGTCGTCATGGTGGATCTGCCCGGGTCGGAGCAGCCGGTCGACGCTGGCGACGATGATGGTGGCGATGTGCCGGGGCCGGCCGCTGTTATCTACAGCGCGCCTGCGGTGGTTGTGGTGCCTGGCCCGGTGGTGGTGGCCAACCCAGTCGGCGACAAGGAGCCGCCGGCGCGGCGCCAAGTGGCAACGCAACAGGCGGCCCCACAGCAGGAGGTGCCGCAGCAGGCGGCCAACGAGCCTGCGGCCGCGCCTGAACCCGAAGTCCAGATGGCAACCGCCTTCGTCCCCCACAAGGACACAGACGGCGACGCCGACGACGAAGACGACAAGAAGGGCGAGGACGATCCGTCGCGCGTCGAAGCCATGATGGAAGAGGCCAATCAGTATTATCGCAATGCGGACTACGAGAAGGCGATCGACATCTACGGAAAGGTTATTGCGGCCAAGCCGGAGGCGGCGGTGGCTTACCTCAGTCGTGCCAGTGCCTATGCGGCACGGAAAAACTACCCCGGCGCGATCAAGGACTTCAGCAAGGCGATCGAGATCGATCCGCGGACGGCGATTACCTATAATAATCGCGGTCTCATCTATCTTCATACCGGCAAGCTCGGGCCAGCGATTGCCGATTTTGAAAAGGCGGGCA
>JANYHP010000293.1 GCA_025359005.1 Hyphomicrobiaceae bacterium
GTGAGTTCCGTCTGCCGGCCACGGCGGTCCTGGCAGAGTTTCAACACCGAGCCCAGATATTCGTCCGGCACCAGGATGGTCGCTGAAATCCACGGCTCCTTGATGTGGTCGATCTTGACCACGTCCGGCATGTCGGCCGGGTTGTGCATCTCGATCTCGGTGCCGTCGTTCATCTGGATCCTGTAGATCACGCTCGGCGCGGTGGTGATCAGGTCCATATTGAATTCGCGTTCGAGACGCTCGGTGATGATCTCGAGATGCAACAGGCCGAGGAAGCCGCAGCGGAAACCGAAGCCGAGCGCGGCAGACGTCTCCATCTCGTAGGAGAAGCTGGCGTCGTTGAGGCGCAGCTTGCCCATCGCCTCGCGCAAATCCTCGAACTCGGCCGCGTCCACTGGAAAGAGCCCGCAGAAGACGACCGGCTGCACCGGTTTGAAGCCCGCCAGCGGCACCGTCACGCCGCCCTTTTCGTCTGTCACCGTATCGCCGACGCGCGTATCCGCCACCTGCTTGATGCCGGCGGTGAAGAAGCCCACCTCGCCCGGCCCTAATTCAGCGAGCATTTCCTGTTTTGGCCGGAAGATGCCGACGCGCTCGATGCCATAGGTGGCATCCGCGTTCATCAGCTTGACCCGGGCGCCCTTCTTGAGCACGCCGTCGACGACACGGACCAGCACCACGACGCCCAGATAGGTATCGTACCAGCTGTCGATCAACAGCGCCTTGAGCGGCGCGTTGCGGTCACCCCTGGGCGGCGGCAGGCGCTCGACGATGGCTTCCAGCACGGCCGGCACATTGAGGCCAGTCTTGGCCGACACGCCCACCGCGTTCGACGCATCCAACCCGATCACGTCCTCGATCTGCTGCTTGACCCGGTCGGCATCGGCCGCGGGCAGGTCTACCTTGTTGAGAACAGGGAGAATTTCCAGGTTGTTGTCGAGCGCCTGATAGACGTTGGCGAGCGTCTGGGCTTCGACGCCCTGGCTGGCGTCGACCACCAGGATGGCGCCTTCGCAGGCGGCCAGCGAGCGGGAAACTTCGTAGGCGAAGTCGACGTGGCCGGGGGTGTCCATCAGGTTGAGCTGATAGGTTTTTCCGTCCTTGTATTTGTAGTCGAGGCGCACCGTCTGCGCCTTGATGGTGATGCCGCGCTCCTTCTCGATGTCCATGCTGTCGAGGATCTGGTCGCTCATGTCGCGGTCGGCGACGTTGCCGCACAGCTGGATCAGCCGGTCGGACAACGTCGACTTGCCATGGTCGATGTGGGCGATGATGGAGAAATTGCGGATCAGCGATGTGTCGGTCATGGTGCGGGGCATAGCACTGGCGCCGTCCGCGATAAAGACGGCAACTTCACGCAAGTGCAGCAAATTCTATGAAACGTGGCCGGCAAAGCGTCCACGATCCAGGGCACGTGACGGCGGGGCGGGCCTGAGACGGTTCCGCACGGCGTCGCGGACTGGAATTTCCACACAGCGATAGGTCAATTCGGCGACCGCGATGATCACCACTATCATGGCAACCGTGGCGAGGTCGCCCTGCCAGGGGCTGGCGCCCCAGGCCTGCACCTGCTCGCCGTCCGCCCGGGTCACGGCCGAGAACACCTGGAGACCCGTCACCTTCTGCAGAGCGAGGCCGAGCGGCTTCAGCACCCGCAACTGCAGGAACGGGTGGATCATGTAGATACTGTAAGACAGCAGACCGATGCGGGTGAAGACCGGGGCGGCCAGGATCCGGCTCACAGGGCCGCTATCGTAGGCAAATGATAGGACAACGGCTCCGAACACCAAGGGACCGATGAGATGGAGAACTCTGGCGCCGCCGGGCAGGTGCCCGGCGTTGAGCACCAGCAGCACCGCCAGCCCGACTGATCCAGTCTCCAACACCGTTCGCGTCAGCCCCTGCCACGGTTGCCAACGCTTCGCGAGGCTGAAAATGAGCGCGCCCAGTGCAAATCCATAGATGCAACGGGCAAAATCCAGCCAGCGCGCAGCCAGATCAGACCTTGGCGGCGCCAGGAGAATAAACAGCGCCGCAGCCCAGGCAAATAGCGCCAGCCGACGATCGAGGCGCGCCGCCCCGCCAAAAGCGACGGCGGCAAACACCAGATAGGTCCAGAACTCTGTCGAGATGCTCCACGCTACCCAGTTCCATGTCTCGTTGAAACCTAACCCAATCGACTGCAACAGGAGAAATTGCGCGGGTAGGGCGGATGCCGCCGTGCTGCCGGTAAACGCCGGGCGGCCACCCGTCGTACCGCCGGACGCGAACAGGGAGATTGCCGTCTCGGCCGCGATCCAGGCAAGGAGCATCAGCACATGCAGCGGATACAGTCGCGCGAAGCGCAAGGCCATGAAACGGCTGATCCCGGCGCCGGTGGTCAGCTTTTCACGATAGTTGGCGGCAATAATGAAACCAGACAGGACGAAGAAAAAGTCCACGAACAGCCAAGCGTTCCGGGCCAGGGCGCTGTTTGTCGAAGTCCCCACCGAGGTGAAGTGGTGCAGCGCCACCAGCAGCGCGGCAATACCACGCCAGCTATCGAGGGCCGTAAAATGCTTCGAGTGCATGATTGGACGATCTTAAGGTTGAGAGATCGCTGGGCATAGCGCCAATTCGCCGCTTCGCCTCACAAACGGAGTGGGCTTGCTTAACGGGGCCCGGCAAGCCACCGATCATCACGGTTCTCAGGCACCCTTCTGAGGCTTTCGGCGCGGCGACGGCCGTTGCCAAGTCGGGCAGACCAGCGGGGGAACGGTGGACAAACCAGCACTCGCGCGGTGGACGCGGGAGGGAGCGCGCGCTAAGGACGCCGCAATCGTGCCCGATCGTGTCCCCGCGGCGAGTTACCCAAAAGGCCGCAGTGCGCGCGCCATCAGGAGCCTGCCTCATGCCCGTCGTTGCTGCCACCCTCGTCCCCGAACGCGACCTTGCCAATGCCATCCGGGCGCTGGCCATGGATGGGGTGCAGGCGGCGAACTCCGGCCACCCGGGCATGCCGATGGGTATGGCGGACGTCGCGAGCGTGTTGTTCCGCGAATTCCTGAAGTTCGATGCGTCAGCGCCGCAATGGCCGGACCGCGACCGGTTCGTGCTGTCGGCTGGGCATGGCTCGATGCTACTGTACGCGCTGTTGTATCTGAACGGCTACCCGGGGATGGAACTCTCGGACATCAAGGCTTTCCGGCAGTTGGGCTCCAAAACGGCGGGACACCCGGAGTATGGCCATGCCCCGGGCATCGAGACGACGACGGGGCCGTTGGGGCAGGGCATCGCCAATGCAGTCGGCATGGCGCTGGCGGAGCGGATGCTGGCAGCCCGATATGGCGCCGACATCGTCGACCACAAGACCTACGTGATCGCCGGCGACGGCTGCCTGATGGAAGGCATCAGCCAGGAGGCGATCTCGTTCGCCGGCCACCTTAAGCTGTCAAAATTAATCGTGTTGTGGGACGACAACTCCATTTCTATCGACGGCGCCACCTCGCTGGCGGTTTCGGATGATCAGCACAAACGCTTCGAGGCGTCGGGCTGGCGGACGATGGCGGTTGATGGGCACAACCCGGATGAAATCCGCACGGCGCTCAAGGCGGCGCAGACGTCGGACAAGCCGGTCATGATCGCCTGCAAGACGATTATCGGCTTCGGCGCGCCGACCAAGGCAGGCAAGGCATCGTCGCACGGCTCGCCACTCGGGCCTGATGAGATCAAGGGCGCACGGGAAAAGCTTGGCTGGCCGCATGCGTCGTTCGAGATTCCGGCACCCATTCTGGCGGCTTGGCGCTCGGCCGGCAGCCGCGGTCATGCGCACCGCACGACCTGGGAAAGGC
>JANYHP010000342.1 GCA_025359005.1 Hyphomicrobiaceae bacterium
GGGTCGGCATGACCGAAGGCGAAGCCAAGGCCAAGGGCATCAAGGTCGGCAAGGGCGTGTTCCCCTGGGCCGCATCGGGCCGCTCGCTGGCGCTTGGCCGCGACGAAGGCATCACCAAGTTGCTCGTCGACGAGGATACGCATCGCATCATCGGCGCCGGCATCGTCGGCCCCAATGCTGGCGACCTGATCGCCGAAGTAGCGCTGGCCATCGAGATGGGTGCTGACCCACACGACATCGGCCTTACCATCCACCCCCATCCGACGTTGAGCGAAACCGTCGCCATGGCCGCCGAGATGTACTCCGGCACCATCACCGACCTCATCGCGCCAAAAAAGCGGTCGTGAGGCTGCCGCACGCATAAACACCCACCGCGCCGTCATTGACGCCCCGGGGCGGCGCGCGCAGTGTGCCGGCGTCATCAGCGATAACTATCGAACGCGCGGGGATCCCTTATCGTGGACGGGCCATCGGACGTGCCTTTGCGCCAGGCCTCCGGCGTTGCCGCGCCGTCTCTGCGCGCCGTGCACCTGGCGGGTGTGGATGTCGCGTTCCCCGAGCCGAAAGGCGGCGTCTTCAAGGCCGTCTCCAACGCCACCCTGGCTGTCGCCCCCAACGAGTTCGTGGCGATCGTCGGCCCCACCGGCTGCGGCAAGTCCACCTTGCTCAATTGCGCGGCCGGCCTTCTGAAGCCCGCCGGCGGCACAGTTGAGATTCTCGGCGCGCCGTTGTCTGGCCTCAACGGCCACGCCGGCTACCTGTTCCAGCAAGACGCACTGATGCCGTGGAAGACGGCGCTCGCCAACGTCGCGCTCGCCCTTGAGGTCGGTGGCGTACCGACGGCCGAAGCGATGGCGCGCGCGCAAGTCTGGCTCACCCGCGTCGGCCTCAAAAGCTTCGGCGATCGCTACAGCCACCAGCTGTCCGGGGGTCAGCGAAAGCGCGTGGCGCTGGCCCAGGTGCTCATCCGCGACCCCAAGATCCTGCTGATGGACGAACCGTTCGGCCCCCTCGACGCGCAGACGCGACAGATCATGGGGAACCTGCTGCTCGACCTGTGGGCCGCCGACCGCAAGACAGTGCTATTCGTGACCCACGATCTGGAGGAAGCCATCGCGCTCGCCGACCGCGTCGTGATCATGAGCGCCGGCCCAGCCGCCCGCATCATCGGCGACCACACAATCGACATTCCGCGCCCGCGGGACGCCACCGAAGTACGCCTGCAGCCGCGCTTCCACGACATCCACCGTGCCATCTGGGCGCAACTGCGCGACGAGGTGGTCAAGGCCTATGGCGGCGAGGTCGGCTGATGCCCATTGCGCGTTGGAAACTGCTGGCTCTGCAGGCGGCCGTGGCGATTACGGCGATCGCAATCTGGCACATCGGCTCAGCCGGCACACTGGGCGTGACGTTTCTGCCCAAATTCTTCTTTTCCGCGCCCTGGGACGTGGGCGCGCGCGTCGTCAAGCTGTTCGGTGACGGCACTGCCCGGATCGCCCATTGCACAGACCCCCTCGACATCACGCGACTTTTGTCGACCTCGGACGCCTGCTTCGGCAAGACAATATGGCAGCACCTGTCCGTCACCCTCATCGAGGGGTTGCTCGCCTTCGTCATCGGCTCGGCGGCGGGCATTCTGTTCGGCTTCTGGTTCGCCCGCCGGCCCCTGGTCGCGGCCGTGTTCGATCCCTACATCAAGATGTTCAACGCACTACCGCGCGTCGTGCTGGCGCCCATCTTCATGTTGTGGCTCGGTCTCGGCATCTGGTCGAAGGTGGCGCTCGGCGTCACGCTGGTGTTCTTTATCGTCTTCTTCAACGTCTACCAGGGCGTGCGCGAGGTCAGTCCCGTCATCCTCGCCAACGCCCGCATGCTCGGCATGAACGACCGTCAGCTGTTCCGCCACGTCTATTGGCCGAGCGCGTTGTCGTGGATGTTCTCGTCGCTGCACACCTCCGTCGGCTTCGCCATTATCGGGGCCGTCGTCGGCGAGTACCTTGGCTCCGCCGCCGGCCTCGGCTATCTCATCCAGCAGGCGGAAGGCACCTTCGACGTCACCGGCGTCTTTGCCGGCATGGTCATCCTGGCCGCCTTCGTTCTCGGCATCGACTGGGTCGTCACCCTCGTCGAGCGCCGCCTGCTTGTCTGGAAGCCCCCCGCCGCGTCGTCGCAGACGTGACACCCCCACGGAGACTTACGATGAAGCGTGCCGTCCTCCGCGCCGCAGCCCTGCTGGCGAGCCTCACCGTTGCAGCGACCGCCGCCTTCGCCCAGGGGCCCGCCAAGCCCGAGAAAGCGTCGCTCAAGCTCGCCGTTGGTGGTAAGTCCTCGCTCTACTACCTGCCGCTGACGATCGCCGAGCAGCTCGGCTACTTCAAAGAGCAAGGGCTCGACGTCGAGATCAATGACTTCGCTGGCGGCGCCAAGGCGTTGCAGGCCTTGGTCGGCGGCTCGGCCGACATTGTCACCGGCGCTTACGAGCACACCATCCGGATGCAGACCAAGGGCCAGGATATCCGCGCCATCATCGAACTTGGCCGCTATCCCGCCATCAACATCATGGTGCGCAAGGACCGGCCCTACAAATCGCCCGCGGACCTCAAGGGCATGAAGATCGGCGTCAGCGCACCCGGCTCTTCCACCCAGATGGTCGCCCAGTTCGTCATGGTGCAAGCGGGCCTCAAGCCCGACGACGCGTCCTTCATCGGCGTGGGCCTCGGCGCCGGGCCGGTGGCCGCCATCAAGAACGGCCAGATCGACGCACTGTCGAATACCGAACCGGCCAACTCCAAGCTCGTCAAGGATGGCGACGTCATCGTCATCGCCGACACAACGTCCACCGAGGGCGTCACCAAGCTGCTCGGCGGGCCGATGTCGGCGGCTGTGCTCTATACGCGCGCCGATTTCATCGAGAAAAACCCGAACACGGTGCAGGCCCTCGTCAACGCCTTCTACAAGACGATCAAGTGGATCGCGAAATCGAGCCCAGACGAAATCGCCGCCAAAATGCCGGAAGAGTATATGCTCGGCGACAAGCAGCTTTATGTCGACGCGCTCAAGGCCGCCGCCGACGCCTATTCCAAAGATGGAACAATCCACCCGGACGTGCAGAAGCGCTCGCTCGACTTCCTCCAGAAATTCGACGAAGACTTGCGCTCAGCCAAGATCGACCTGACCAAGACGTGGGATGGCCGCTTTGTCATAAAGGCTGCGGAACTTATCAAGTAGCGATCCGCAATCGGGACCCTCGGGAGAACCACATGTCTGACATCTTCGTCATCGTCGGCCGCATTTTCTTGGGCGCGCTGTTCGTGGCCTCCGCCTTCGGCAAGCTCAAGGGCGGCATCGACGCCGGCACCCTAAAGGC
>JANYHP010000360.1 GCA_025359005.1 Hyphomicrobiaceae bacterium
CCGCCATTTACGTCGATGACACAACAACCGCCGTCCCCGCCAACCAGATTCAGGAAATAGCGCTCTTCTTTGGACGCGACGAAGTTGCAGATGCGCCCGCACGGCCTCTCCCTGTGATTACCTTACATACGAGCGCTGCAACAGCCGGCGCTGTTTTGGCCGGGGGTGCCTTTTGAGCCGCTGCTTTCTGGACCGGCGCCGTCTGGGCAAGGGCCGTGCTGGCCAACAGGGAATACAATAGTGCTGCGAGCGCGGACCGGGCGACGGCAGGGCGGGGATGATGCACCATGGGGGAACCTCGACTGGGCACGGAAATGCTGCGCGCGGGCGTGGCGCGTCGATGGATAAAGTATCATCCAACAAAGGCGGTCTAGGGACACGATCCCGCCACCTTCTGCGCCGTGCTGCCGATTGCCGGAAAATTCCGCTCGATAGCTTAACGGCAACCAGGGTGTCGGTTGGTCTCACACGAGTCGTCGGACAAAATACAAAAAGGCGGCGCCATCGGTGGCGCCGCCTGGAAAAAATCGAAAGGTTAACGAGGCGTCAATGCTGTGAGGAAACCAATGGTCCGCCTGCGTCTTCGGCGGCGACCAGGGCTGCCAACGCATCGTCGGCAACGACGGAGCCGGCCGACGCCACGGGCGCCTTCATTGGTGTACGGATCGAGAGAGGTACGCTCGCCGCCCAGAGACGCTCGAACGACTGGCGCATGTTGCGGCCAGTGGCGGCATCGGTTGGGGCAAACTGTTCGTAGGCGTCGCGGCGGGACGGGTCACGGCGCAGGCAATCGCCGATCCAGGATGCCGTAGGGCCGAGCACCAGCTGTTCATGGGCGTCGGCCAGGCGCGGATTGGCGGCCCACCGCAACTGCCGCGCGAAGGGAATGTCGGGGTCGGCAAACGACCAGCCGGCTGCGGTCTTTTCTGCTTCGAGCTGCCCAAAGATCGCACGCACGGTCAGGCCACGCGCCGCGATGTCGGCGCCGAGGGCGAGCAGGGCGCGGGCCACCGGGCTTTCGGCCGAGCGCGCGACAAGCGTGATCTCTGCCGCATCGGACTGGCCGCCCGGCGTCAGCCAATGGGCTTTGACGAAGGACAGGAGGTTTTCCATCTTATCTTCGCGCTTGACGACACACGGCACGGGCGGTGGTGTTTTTTGCATGCGTTGCGGGTCCCCTTGGCGCCTCTTCGATTGGCGATCGACGTGCGATCCACCAGCCTCGGAAGTGCTCGTGTTGTTGCGGTGATTATAGCCGTCATTGCGGTTTAAAAAGGATGAAGCCCCGACCCATCTTGCGACGGATCAGGGCTTCATCGTTGGAAGCAAAGTTTTTCTTTTTTTGCGTCGCGCCGTTATGCGCGCTGCCGGTTGAGACCAAAGCGCCGCGTGATGTTGGCGACATCCAAATCGGCGTCATGATCGAGATGCGGATCGTTCCACGCCGGCTGGGTGGGGGCATCGGCGCCGCCAAGCGTTTCGGCCTGCTCGCGCTCGAAGGCGGTGCCGTCGATCGTCTCGAAGAAGGCCTTGGAATCTGTGCCCGGCAGAGCGAGCGTCGGCGGTGTGCTTTCATCCTGATTGATCGGCTGTGATCCACTCGACAAGGCCGTCATCAGGCCAGCCGGCAGGTCGTCCGGTGACATCCGGTAGGTGACGCTGCGCTCGCGGGCCTGCACTTCGATCCGGCCGTCGCGTGGCTCGGGCTGCAGTTCGGCGCGCGCCTCGGCCAGGCGTGTGGGCGCTGGTGCGACGACTTTTTCGGCCGCCTGTTCCAGTGCCGCAGAGGCCACCGTCGCGGTATTGCTGTTGGCTGGCAGGATCGAGATTTCGCCAGGTGCTGCGCCAATGGCCGGGACCGCCTGCCGCTCGGAGGAGTGCGGCGCTGCCGGGGCGGCCGGCGGGGGCGGCGCCGTGGGGCGACCAAACGGCACGGTGGCGGGCTTGGGCACGCCAGGCGCAAAGCTCGTGGCGGGCTCGGTCCGCGCCCACGCCGTCTCCGTCCGCGGTGGCCGCGGAACAAAGGGCGGTGCCTGTGTCGGCAAAGGATCAGTGGCGCTCGTGTTGGCGGCTGATGTCGGACCGAAGCCGGCGGTCCGCTCCGGCGTGTGGCGCGTGAACACGTCGTTCTCGATGCGGCGGGTGCGCTTTTCGGCCTCGACGCGCTTGGCAGCCCCCATGATGGCGCCCAGGATCATCTCCTGCCACGCGCCATCCTTGAACTTATAGAGGCGGAAGGCCTCGGCGTGCGCGAACTTGGAGCCTTGCGCCCACAACTTCTTCTGGATGCGCGAGGTGGGTATGAGCGGCATCATCACGCGGGAGAACAGCTTCTCCTGCTCGAAGCTGGTGAAGAAGTTGGCCAGCAGGTGCGCTTCCTGCTGCAGGGCTTCGACGTCGGCGGGGCCGTAGGCGTTGGGGCGCCGGCGGTCGACCGAGTACGGCGCGATCAGCGGGATCGCCGCATAGTAGTCGCCGTTGATATCGAACACGACGTGGCGGAAGATCTCGAAGTTCTCGCGGATCTGGCGGTCGCGGTGAATCTCGTTGAAGCGCGAGAGAATTTGGATGACGGGACCACGCTCGGCCTCCTTCATCTTCGGCACCAGACCCTGCAGCCGGCTCTTAGCCTTGCCCATGGAAACGAGCAGCAGGCACAAGTCCACGAACAGCGCGATGGCGAGCGGCACGTAATCGCGCTTGGAAAGGCCGCCCTGGCCCATCGGTTCCATGCTGGCTGCGGGTTTTGCCACGCCGGCAGCGGTTGCCTCGGCCTGCGTCATCGCTTTCTTCTGCAACTCGCGCAGTTCGTCCGACGACGGCGGCAACTTGAACGCCAGCAGGCCATAGAACGTGGTCGTCAGGCGGCGGAAGGCTTCGATGGTGGCGTCCGAGCCTTCCACCGTCGTGATCTTGGGCTTGTCCAGTGTCGGCAGCGCATCGATAGAGGCGACGACCGAGCGGATCATGGTGGCAAGTTGGCTGTCGGGGCAGGAATAGGGTTTGCCCTGCGTGTCGGTAAACGTGCTCTTTTCGGCCCGATCGGCGAGATCGGTGCGGATCGTCTTCAGCTGCGGGTCGCCGCGGAAGGCGTTGAAGTTGGTCACGGTCCCGTCGAGCTTGCGGTTCAGCGCTTTCATGAACTCGTTGCGCGTGCCGCCTTTGTCGAGGATGGCCTTGTCGTCGGCGACCAGCCGGGCGAGGTCGGCCTCGATCACGCCCATGTCTTCTTTCACTTGGCCGATGCGGCCCTTGACGAAATCTGAGGCAAACGAGAAGCGGCCAGCGTCGTCGTCGCGCAATTTACGGCGCGGGCCATCGCCGGGTCGGGAGTTGGGGCAGGATGTACCGGAGGTGCGTTCAAGCTCGGCCTTGGATTGCGAGACGTCTTTCAGACGAACCAGCGTTGTCTGCAGGCTTTCGAGGCGTTGGGCCGCGGTCTGCAAGGGCGCCTGCACCGAGGCGATGGCCGTTTCGGCGCCGCGCGTGCCTTCGCCCCGGCTCTCCAGAACCTTCCAATAAAAACCGAAGCCGAAGCCGATGGAAATGATGGTGAGAAACAAATAGCCGCCGGCATAGAGCAGCTTGGTGATGAACCCATGCGGCTGGAACAACTGGTCGAGCAGCCACACCACCATCGTCATCAGCATGGCGACCGAGAAGCCGATGATAATCTTATGCAGGATCGGCAGGTCTCCGATGTTGGCCTCGATCAGCTCAAGCATGCCGACGTAGGTTGCCACCCACGACAGGATGGCGAGACCGGCCACCAGGAACGTCTTTTTATAGTCGCGCACGGGCTTGTGCTCGCTCGTCTCGTCCCAGCCGGTCAGGCCGAGGTCCGGCACGCCACCGCCCGCACCGCTTGTGGGGCCGTTCCGTGAAATTCGACGATCCGACATGGTGATGTCCGCCCTGGAGTATTCGGTGCGCACGTCGCTTGTCCGCGCGCCAGCCCGTAGTCTGAGCGTTTGCGGTAGAGGTCGTTTGGGCCGGATGTGCGACCGGATCGTGGCATCTCCGCAGCAGCGCGCGGAGGAATTCACCAAGCGGATCAAGCGCCTTCATCGGACGTTCAGTTTGCGAGCCAACCTGGCGCCTGGCCGACCATCAGTCAGCGCCATCCACCGCTGGACGCAGCGCCCGGAGTTGGCGACTTTTCACCGAATTGCGCTTGCCGGCCGCGCGCACTCGCGCCTATGGTATGCCAGTTGACCACGCAGGCGACCCGACCATAACGGCTTCGTGGGTTTCTCGGTATGGCCTGATCGTGACCGACCACGCAGTTTCCGCGAGACTATTTCCCTCAGGCCCGCGCCCCGCAGCCTTAGCGCGGCCCGCGCCGCTACGCATACTGCCATTATCTTTTCGAACTTTCGACCGCCGGTGATGTTGGCGGCTGTAAGGGCGGACGTGGCCGAAGAGCTGCGCCGAACGCCGGGGAAATGCGACACGAGGGGAGTGCAGCATGGCAGACGAAGGGGCCCAAGCGGCCGAGGTTTTGGGTCAGACACTAGCGCCCAAGCGCGTTCACGATGCCTTCCGCTGGCTGCAATTGGCCATCGGCGTGGTCGCGATGGTGATGATTGCCAACTATCAGTACGGCTGGACGTTCTTCGTTCCCGAAATCCAGAAGACCTTCAACTGGAAGCCCTCGGACATCCAGGTGGCCTTCACGCTGTTCGTCTTGTTCGAGACGTGGCTGGTGCCGATCGAGGGGTGGTTCGTCGACAAGTACGGCCCGCGAACCGTCATCTTCGTCGGTGGCATATTGTGTGGGGTCGGCTGGTGGATGACATCGCGCGCCACCACGCTCGATGGCATCGACGGCTATTACGCCGCGATGATCATCTGCGGCATTGGCGCAGGCGCCGTGTACGGCACGTGCATCGGCAATGCCTTGAAGTGGTTTCCGGATCAACGTGGCCTCGCAGCCGGCATCACGGCCGCCGGCTTCGGCGCGGGCTCCGCGCTCACGGTCGCGCCGATCCAGAACATGATCGCCAGCAGCGGCTTCCAGAACACCTTCCTGTATTTCGGCATCGGCCAGGGCATCATCATCTGCCTGCTGGCGTTCCTCATGGTGGCGCCGAAGGCCGGGCAGGTGCCCGCCGTCACGACCAACGCCAATGTCATCCAGAGCCGCCGTCAGTACGCGCCGAATGAGATCATCGGCGACAACATCTACTGGATCGTCGGCGCGTTCGCGGCACTGGCGATCGGTCTCGCCATGTGGTGGACCGGCCACCTGTTCTGGTTCCCGCTGGTGCTGGCCGGCATCATCAT
>JANYHP010000380.1 GCA_025359005.1 Hyphomicrobiaceae bacterium
TCGCCACCGCACCGTGTCCGTGGCGAGTGAGCGTCGAAGAAGGAAAGTGCAGAGCCGCGATGGCCGTACCGCTAAGCGATCCCGCGTGGTCCCTACAATTGTAAGGTGGGCGCCATATGTCCGGAACCACGGCTCCGGTCAGGGACAGCTCCCATGCGAGTTTTATAGGCCCCCGGGTCAATATGCGGTGACGCACCCCACAGCCCTGCACACCGCATCATATAGTCGAATTCGCAGATTTTTCCAGGCAGCGGCCGATAATTTCGGTTGATGAGTAAAGGCCTGCCGGACTTCGGATCAGCGGGCGACGACTTTGCCCTTGCCAGTGCGCATATGGCCGACCCATGCGTTCACCACCTTGATCATGCCGGTGCGAAGAAATCCGGCACGATTGATATAGGCCACCGCGGGCCAGGATAGGATCCGTGACACGCCCTTGACCTCGCCGAGCCCCGGCGTCGCTTGCACAGCTTGGCCATCTTTGAAGCCGACCTTGGGGGCGAACGTGCTGGTTACGTTGACAAACTGATCCCCCGCCTTGCCAGGCATGGTGATCTTGCAGGCCACGGGCTGTGCCGGGGCGGCGAACTGATAATCCGGTGTCTCGATCGCCGCCGAGACAAGGGCGCGCGCAATGGTGATTGAGACGACGCAACTGGCGTCCTTCAGATAGCCGGCGGTCTGCTTTTCCATCTCCGCCCGCTCGGCGGGCGAGGGCTTGAGCGGGAACTCACAGACGATGTCCGGCGTCGTGCCGCTTTGCAGATCGGCAAAGCAATCCATCATGCTGGCCGCCTTGGCGGCATGTGCAGGCGTCGCGGCACCAGCCAGGCCGAGCGTCGAGATTACTGCACCGATGGCCCCTGCAGCCACCGCACACGCCGATCGTCTCCAAACCATCTTCATGTCCGTCATCTCCGCGACACCGGCCAAAAAGCCGCATCAAATCCGAGGCCCACAGGCCGTTTCACGTGTGCAGCCCAGCGGCCGCTCCCACCTTCGCTCAGACCGCACAATTGCGGCACAAAGCGGACCTTGCAAGGGTCTTGCGCCCTCTCGCCCAGCAGTCATCTCCATGATAACGGTCAAGCGTGGCCTTCCAGAAAATGCTGTCGTGATCGTTACCGAGCGCCTCGATGCGCTTGACGATCTCGATCCCGCCTCCGCCGAGTGGTAATTTGAGCAGCACTGACTGGCCCCCTCGGCCGCGCGATGAGGCGGGCTCCACGAAAGCGATAAAGCATGGCCGCCAAAGATCCAGACCACACCACCGTCGCCGAGAACCGCAAGGCCCGGCACGAGTACTTCATCGAGGATACCTTCGAGGCCGGCATTTCGCTGACCGGCACGGAGGTCAAGTCGTTGCGCCTGGGCCATGCCAATATCGCCGAAAGCTACGCCTCGTCCGAGCCGAGCGGCATTGTGCTGCTGAATTCCTACATCCCCGAATACAAGATGGCCGGGCCCTTTTTCCAGCATGTTCCGCGGCGGCCGCGGCCGCTGCTGCTGAAGGCGCGCGAAATCCACAAGCTGCGCATCGCCATCGACCGCGAAGGCATGACCTTGATCCCGCTGGAAGTCTATTTCAACGGCCGTGGTCGCGCCAAACTCAAGCTTGGCCTCGCCAAGGGCAAGAAGCTGCATGATCGCCGCGCCGACGCTGCCAAGCGCGACTGGCAGCGCGACAAAGCCCGCCTGATGCGGGAAAAAGGCTGACACGTGCCTCCCCGTCCGACGCCATAGACTGGGGCAAGCTGTTCAGTGCGACCCGCAGCGTTGCGCAGATCATGGGTGTTGGATCGCGGCGACGGGCTCGACCCGGACCTAAAAATTTAGCGTCAGCACGTATCGCGCTCCACTCAAGGCGCACGGGCGAACGGGGCCAGCAGGCTCCGCTGTCCGGGCGCGGGGTCGCGCAGGCCACGCCCCCGATAGAGCCGCAGGAGTTGCAGAAGCTGTCCGCCCTGGGTGATACTGAGCGGCGGCAGCGTCTCGATTCGCTCAAAGTAGGCGCCGAGTGTTGCTGCAGCCTCTGCCGGTGTAAAGTCCGCGCTGACGATCAGCGCATCCTTGCCGAGATGAGCGCGATTGTCGGTTAGAATTCCAAAGCCGCGCGGATCGCTGCACAGGCAGCGCACGGCCACCGCCGGTCCCAGCGCCACCGCCAGCCGTCCCGCCTCATGCCAGCGCACAGCGGCCACGAATGTGCCGGGCGTCGCCAGCAGTTGCCGGCGGCCGATGTCTGCCGCCGCCTCGTCCCAAGCCTTCGTCTCGATGAGCGGATAGGGCACCGCCCGGCCGGCGACCGAAAGCCCCGGCCATGGCACCTGCGTCAGGGCCAGAACCGCGGCGAAAAGTACGACAATCGCGCCGGCCGAAAACCGCAGCCATGTCCCCGTCGCGCCGACGCCGCGCGACAGATCGCCAGCGATATCGCGCCCCAGTAGCAATGTCGCGAACAGATACCCCGGCGCGGCCCAATGAAACAGCGTCTTGGTGCCCCCCAAGGCCAGCAGCGTGAACGCAGCGATAGGGCCGATCGCGCAGCACACCAGCAGCCAATCGCGCGGTCGACGCGGCCCGGCTGAAGCCGCCCGCGCGAGGCTGAGCATCAGCGCCGCCCACACCCACGGCGCCAGGAACAGCGCCTGACCACCCAACGCCACCAACGGCCCGGCCAGATCGAGCCGGCTCACTTTCGCGCGGCCCGCCTGGAATGCAAACGAGATCCCATCGTGCTGCCAATTCCAGATCAGAAACGGGCTCGCGATCAAAATAGTGATCAAGGCCGCCAGATAGGGCCAAGGCGACCAGAGCCAGCGGCGCGCGTCCGCCGTCGTCAGCAGGAAAAGCCCCGTTCCAGCCAGCACGAACACACCGTGCAGCTTGGAGAGGCACGCAAACCCCGCCGCGGCACCCGCCAGCAGCCACCAGCGGGGTGCCTTGGCTGCATCGCCGAACAGCGCCCGCGCGAGGCATGCCACCGTCGCCATGAACCCCGCCAGCAGCGGCCCGTCCGGCAGCACCATGCTGCCACTCGTCCACCCGAGCACCGGCGCCAGCGCGATCGTTACGGCCGCAAAAAGTCCGGCACGGGCCGAATAGAGCGTGCGCCCCGCATCGAACGCCACCAGCATCGTCAGAGCGCCCAGCGCGATGAACGGGAGGCGCACCACCAGCGGCGCCTCTTGGCCGAAGAGACGCGCAGCCCCGCCCGCCAGCCACCATGCCATCGGCGGATGATCGAATGTGCCGAGCGCGAAGGTCCGCGCCGTGGCCACCGTGTAGCTTTCGTCGATACCAAGGCCCAGCGTTGCGGCCAGGACCAGCCGCGCCACCGTCACCACCGCGATCAACGCCAGCAGCAGGCGTGCCGTGCGGCCGTCGCCGCTGTTGGAGCGCAGCGTTTCAAGCATCGATGGACACCGTCGCCAAAGATCGTGGGCGCTGCCCTCGAACTCCCGCAAAAAGCCGTGAGCCTTTTGAAACCGCCTGTTTGGCCGCGCTGCGCGTCACTTGCGCCATAGCAGTTGGCTCGACAGCGTGAAGTTCCATACCGCGCCGATCACCGCGCCGATGAAGCCGGCGACGATCCATCGCCACGCGTTCTCGTAGAGCAGGTTGGCCACAGCAATGTTCGACACCGCGCCGATGCCGCAGATAACATAGAACGCGACCAGCCCCTTCAGGGCCGCGAACCCCTTGAGGCGGCGATCGCGATAGGTGGTGGCGTTGTTGAGAAAAAAATTGCTGGTCATGGCCACCAGCGTTGCACCAGCCTGCGCTTCGCCAAAGTCGAGCCCACCGCGCTTCATCGTCATCAGCGCCGCCAGATGCACCACGATACCGGCCGCCCCGATCACCGCAAAACTCAGGAAGCGCACGGGCACCAGGCCGCCCGACACTTTGGAGACGATTAGTCCCAGGAAATCGAGAATGTTCTGCACGTCGAACTTGGAAGCACCGTCGCTCCGCGCGCTGAAGGTGTACGTCACTTCCTCGACCTTAAGGCGGCCCCGCGCTGTCGCCAAAATGTCGAGCAGGATCTTGAACCCTTCCGACGCCAGATGGGGCGCCAGCGGCTCGAAGGCCTGCCGCCGCATCATGAAAAACCCGCTCATGGGATCGGACACGGTCACGCCGGTGGCAATGCGCGCCATCACGGTCGAAAACCGGCTCGCCAGCCCTCGAAATGGGCTGAACCCCTCGGTCGCCGACCGGCTGCCGGAATAGCGACTGGCAACGACGAGATCGACGCCTTTGGCGTCCAGCGTCTCCAGCATGCGGCCAAGCAAGGTCGCGTCGTGTTGGAGGTCTGCGTCCATCACCGCGATCACCGGCGCTGACGTCGCTAAAAACCCCTCGATGCACGCCCCCGCCAGACCGCGCCGGCCGATACGATGGATGCAGCGAATGCGCGGGTCCTCGCGACCGAGCTGACGGGCGAGGCTTGCGGTGCCATCGGGCGAGCTGTCGTCGACGAAGATCAGCTCCCAGCGGCGCCCCGCCAGCGCCGCCTCGATCTGCGCCACCAGCGCGCGCAGGTTGCCGCGCTCGTTGAACGTCGGCACGATCAGAGCGAGCTCTGGCGCTGCTGGCGAAGCCGTTTGCTGTGTCGCGTCGTCTGTCACGCAAGGTATCCCCTATTCCCGCCCGTCAAAGGCGTCCATGCCGGATCGCTGCGCACCCGTCGAGGGGGGACGTTCGCGCGTCCCGGGTCACACTGACAGCGCAAGCGGCGCGCTGGCACGCAGGATGGCATCGAACTCGGGCGTGAAGCCGTGCCCGTCCGGCGCATGCAGGATGCGTGGCGCCAAGATGGTGAGGCCCGCCCGGCTGCCGCGGATGCCTTGCACGAGCACGCGACTGGCCGGCGCACCGGCTCGGGGATGCAGCGACAGAAGGGTCAGCCCGCCAAAGCGCCGTCCGCATGCCGCCAGCAGGTCTGGCAGCACATCCGGGCGATGGATCATGGTCAAAGTGCCGCCCTCCCGCGCCAAGGCGGCGGCGAACCGAAGCCAGTCGTCGAGCGCACCGTCCGGCATGGCATGCGAGGCGTCCTTATGGACATCGGTTGGGCGCGTGCCACGCGCATGGGCGTGAAAGGGCGGGTTGGCGAGCACATGGTCGAACTGCCCCGCCAACGCTGCCAGGTCGGGCGTCCGCGACAGGGGGGCGGCGACGTCGGCGACAATCACCCGGCAACGGTCGCCGAGCCCATTGCCGATCGCATTTCGCGCGGCGAGGCCCGCCAACCCTGTGTCCCGCTCGACCAGCGTCACCTGCGCGTCCCCCACCCGCCGCGCCACCGCCAGCCCCACCGCGCCGACGCCAGCGCCACAATCCAGAATGCGCTGTGCCGTTCCGGTCACCTGCGGACAGGCAGCCGCCAGCAAGATCGCGTCGAGGCCCGCACGATAGCCGTGCCGTGGTTGCAGCAGCCGCAGCGCGCCGCCCAGAAAGGCGTCATCGGTCGTCTCCAAAGGGAGGACGACAGGCGTTTCAGCGGGGCCAGACACGGCCATCATCCCCGCCCAGCGCTGCGCTCGTGTCCGGTGTAGCCACTAGCTCCGCCGCCAGGCCGGCCTGCCTCAGCGCCCGCTGTGCCCGTTCCCAGGCGTCAGGGGCCACCAGAAGCCGCCGCGGAAAAATGCCGAGGGAGCCCTCGATGGCGCTGGTAAACTGATCCGCGACAACGCTGGAAATGCCTGAATCGGCCAAAACCGCGCCGGCAAAACCCAGCAACACCGGGTCGGTCGTCTGCACCACTACCCGCATCGCGGCCTATGCTCCCACCCACCCTGCGGCACTATTGTCGCAAACGTGACAACGTATAGCGTGGCCGAGCCGCCCCAGGAAGCGGTACATAGGTGCCAATGCAGTCCCAGCCCTTCAGAAGCAGGATACAGCGATGGGTGTCGTCATCCAGATGGAAGGCTCCCGCGAGCCCTTGGACCTCCTCGGGCCGATGCTGGACCTCGTGCGCGCCGACATGGACAGCGTCAACCGCATCATTCTCGACAAGGCTGTGTCCGATGTCGAGCTGATCCCGGAACTGGCCCATCACCTCATCGATTCGGGCGGCAAGCGGTTGCGTCCCATGCTGACGATCGCGGCCGCCAAGCTCGCCGGCTACCAAGGCCAAGGGCATATCCGCCTCGCCTCCGCTGTCGAGTTCATGCACACCGCCACCCTACTGCACGACGACGTGGTGGACGAAAGCAACACCCGTCGCGGCAAGCCCACAGCGCGGCTGCTGTGGTCCAATCAGGCGAGCGTTCTGGTTGGTGACTTCTTGCTCGGCCAGGCCTTCCGGATGATGGTCGATGTCGGCTCGCTGCCGGCGTTGAAGATCCTGGCCAACGCCGCGGCCGTCATCGCCGAGGGCGAGGTAATGCAGCTGGCCGCCGCAAAAAATACTGCCACCACCGAGGACGAGTACCTCGCCATCATCAACGCCAAGACCGCGGCGCTGTTCTCGGCCGCGGCCGAGGTGGGCGCGGCAAACGCCCTGCGCCCGGCCGAGGAGCAGGCCGCCCTTAAATCCTACGGGAAGAATCTCGGTATCGCCTTCCAACTCGTTGACGATGCACTCGACTATGCCGGCGACAGCGCGCGGCTCGGCAAATCCGTCGGCGACGACTTCCGCGAGGGCAAGATCACGCTTCCAGTCATTCTCAGCTTCCGCCGCGGCAACGAACAGGAGCGCGCTTTCTGGAAGCGCACGCTAACCGACGGCGCCATCGCCGAGGGCGACCTCGAACAGGCCGCGGCCCACATGAAGCGCCACAAGGCCATCGAGGCCACCCTCGAGCGCGCCCGCCACTACGGCGCCATCGCCCGCGACGCTCTTGAAATCTTCCCCGACAGCGCTGCCAAACGCGCCCTGGACGGCGTCGTCGCCTTCTGCGTCAGCCGTAGCTATTGAGGCGACGCGCGCACAGCACCTGGGACCAAGGAAGCGGCTCCGCACCTTCACCCCGCAAAAGGGCGTAGCCCTTTTGAAACCCGCCCTGGCTGGGTGTGGCAACAGCCGCGACAATGCCCGTCCAGGGCGGCGAGCCCTGGTCGGAGAGCGCGAGAGGTGAAACCTCTCGTACTTTCCGCAGCCGATCACAGAGCGGCGCACACTCCTGCGGCGCGCGGTGCTCTTGTCCGCATGGGGGCACTCGGCCATAGTGCTACCGCTTCGGGGGGCCCTCTGCCGCCTGCAAAAAAGCCTGTTCCCGGGAGGACATGATGGCCGTCGATCGCCGCACGCTGCTGACCACCACGCTTGCAGGGGCCGTGTTCGCACCCGCCATCCTGCGCACCACCAAAGTCTACGGCGCCGAGTTCGCGCTCAAGTATGCCAACAACTCGCCCGTCACCCACCCTCTCACGATCCGCACCAAGGAAGCCTTGGAGGCCATCACCAAGGAGACGGGCGGCAAGGTCGATATCCAGATCTTCCCCAACAACCAGCTCGGTTCCGACACCGATATGCTGAGCCAGCTCCGCTCCGGCGCGTTGGAGTTCTTCACCCTGTCGCCGTTGATTCTGTCGACCCTGGTGCCCAAGGCCTCCATCAACGGCGTGGGCTTTGCGTGGCCGGGTTACGACAAGGTCTGGCCGGCCATGGATGGCGAACTGGGCGCCTACGTCCGCGCCGAGATCGCCAAGTCGGGCCTCGTCGCGTTTGAGAAAATGTACGACAACGGCTTCCGCCAGATCACCTCGTCGACCAAGCCGATCCTGGCGCCCGCCGATCTCGACGGCTTCAAGATCCGTGTCCCACCGAGCCCGCTGTGGACGTCGATGTTCAAGGCGTTTGGCGCGGCTCCCCTGTCGATCAACTTCTCCGAGACCTACTCGGCGCTGCAGACCAAGGTGGCCGAGGGACAGGAGAACCCGCTGGCGATCATCAACGCCGCCAAACTCTACGAAGTGCAGAAGTATCTGGCGAAGACCAATCACATGTGGGACGGCTTCTGGTTCCTGGCCAATGGCAAGATGTGGGCTGGCCTGCCGAAGGAAATCCAGACCGTGATCGCCAAGCACGTCGACGCGTTCGCCATCAAGCAGCGCGAAGACATCGCCGCGCTCAATGCGACGCTGGAAAAGGAACTGTCGGAGAAGGGCCTCGCCTTCAACGCCGTCGACAATGCCAAGTTCCGCGAGAAGCTGGCGTCGGCCGGTTTCTACAAGGAATGGCAGGAGAAGTTCGGGCCGGACGCCTGGGCGTTGCTGGAAAAGTATGCCGGCAAGGTCTCCTGACGGCGTGATGAACGCACCCGCCGCGCGACCAGCAACGGGCGCACGCGCGGCGGCCGTGTTCGCCGCCAGCGTCGGCTTTGAGGCGGTGGCGCGTGCGTTCGATGGCCGCCGCGCGCTCGACGGCGTGACGCTGACGATCGAACCGGGAGAGATTGTGTGTCTGCTCGGGCCTTCGGGCTCTGGAAAGACGACGCTTTTACGCATTGTGTCAGGCATCGAACGGCCTTCGTCCGGCCGCGTGCTGATCGACGGCGAAGAGGTCGCTGGTCCGTCGGCGTTCGTGCCGCCGGAGGCGCGCGCCGTCGGCCTGATGTTCCAGGACTTTGCGCTCTTTCCCCATCTGACGATCGCCCACAACGTGTCGTTCGGCCTGCGCCGGCTGTCGCAGACGGAGAAGCGCGCCGAGGCGCTGGCCGTACTCGACCGCGTAGGGCTGGCCCGTCTCGCCGACGCTTATCCGGCGACCCTGTCTGGCGGCGAACAGCAGCGAGTGGCGCTGGCCCGGGCGATCCTGCCGCGCCCGCGTGTGATGTTGATGGACGAGCCGTTCTCCGGCCTCGACGTGCAGCTGCGCGAGCAATTGCAGGGTGAAACGTTGAAGCTGTTGGGAGAAACCCGCGCCACCTGTCTGATGGTGACGCACAGCCCCGACGAGGCCATGCGGATGGCTGATCGCATCGCCGTCATGCGCGCCGGCCGCCTCGTGCAGGTGGGTCGCGCAGAGGAATTGTATCGCAACCCCGCGGACTTGTTCGTCGCGCGCCTGTTCTCCGAGATCAACGAGATCGCGCTGACAGTGACGGGGGGCGCGCTGGCGACGCCGATCGGCACCTTTGCCGCGCCCGACCTTGTTGAAGGCGAACGCGCGCGCTTGTGCATTCGCCGCAGCGCTATCCGGGTCGTCGAGTCGGCAGGACTGGACGCACGCGTGCTCCGGCGCCGGTTTCTTGGCGACCGGATGTGGGTGGAACTCGCGATCGCCGGTTTCGATCAGCCGTTGTCGATGAGCGTCGCCGAGGATCGAGCGCCCCAGCCCGGCCAGGACGTGGCAGTCGCGATCGATCCTGCAGGCGTGCTGGTCTTTCCCGCCGAGGAGTGACCACGCGGGCAGCGCACAACGCAGGGGGGCTGCAGCGTCTGAGGGTCGATGTCGCCCGCCACTTGCTCCCTTTTAGCAGAACTTGATCGCAGAACGAATTTAGCGACGGCCGTGCAAGTTTTTACTGAAATGCGCCGCGCCCCTGGCTCGTTGACGGATGGTGCCTCCAGACAGGAAACTTGCGCGCAACAGTCCCCCGCAAGCGCACTAGTGTCCCGTCTCAGAAATTACTAGCCACGCGATCGCGAGTCAGATTCGGGTTGCTCCGGGGACGGATCTGGAGCGGCAGCATGGCACGGCGGAATG
>JANYHP010000395.1 GCA_025359005.1 Hyphomicrobiaceae bacterium
ACTACCTCACCCTTGCCGAGCAGCAGGTAGTCGATCACTTCCTCGAGCTTGAGCACGTCGAGATCGATCAGCAGGCTTGGATATTTCTGGCGCACCACAGCCACCGCGCGCGGCACCATGACGTTGGCGATGGAGGGCACCGAACCGGCCCGAAGTTCCGCGTCCGCGCCCTGCTTCAGGCGGCGGATGACGAATTGCAGATCTTCCACCTTGTCGTAAACGCCATTGATCAGGCTGAAGATATCGTTGGCTTCTTGAGTGGGCACATAGCGGCCCGACTTGCGATGAAACAGCTTGAGCCCCAGCACTGCTTCGGCGTGCTTCATGACGCGGCTGATGCCCGGCGACGACACGTGCAGCAGACGCGCCGCGCCGCCCACGGTGCCCGTCACCATGATCGCCCGCACAACTTCGATCTGGCGGAGAGTGAGCATTGTGTCGCCCCAATGGATGACTGACGCTCACGCCACCCTTACGCACTCTCCAGCGCCAGTCCGGGCGTGGCGAGGCCGGCGTAGAGGCCGGCGAGGCCGGTGACGTGACCGCCGGCGGCCAGATGCGTTTCGTAGGCGCGCCGTGCGCCGGCTTGGAGCCGCCGGCGGCGCTCGCGGTCGCCGAGTATGCCGCGTACCGAGTTGACGACCTGGCCGACATCGCCCGGTGTGCACAGCACGCCCGACAGGCCGTCCTCGATCAACGCCTTGGCATCCGCCGAGCGGTAGGCGACAATTGCGGCCCCTGACGCCATGGCCGCGCTGAGTTCATAGGCTGAAACCATCGAGGCCTTGAGCGTGTCGTGGCGGGTGAAGATCGCTACGTCGAGCAGTGCGCGATAGTCGCCGAGCCGGTCGGCTTCCGGCGTCTCGATCATCACCAGCCGGTCGCCCAGACGATGCTCGGCGAGCCGCTGCCGCAACCCTTCCCCGCCTCGGCCCGATCCGACGACGAGCAACTGTATGCCCTCGATATCGGCCGCCAGCCCCGCCAGCACATCGGCCAGCACGACCGTGTCGTAGGTCTCGCAGAGATCGCGCACCACGCCCACAACCGGGCCGCCGCGCAGCCCGATCGCCTGGGCGAAGGCCGCCCGCTCAGCATCGGGGAGACGCGCGGCGCTGATGGCGTGCGGCCGGACCACGACCCGACTGCGATCAATCCCGCCGCCGGCCAGCACATCGATCAATTCGGGCCGGCTGACGACGCAGACGTCTGCCGCCTGCGCGCCGATCAGCGTCATCCACAGTGACATCTGGCCTTTTTCAGTACGCTCAAAGCCCGCCCGATAAGGTTCGTGGGGATCGAGGAACTCGTCGAATTCGAGCACCAGCGGGCACCCTGCCGACCGCGCCGCAAAGGCCGCCACGATGCCGGAGGTATAAAACCCGTCGGCATGGATGACGCTGGCCCCCATCGACACGGCTGCTGCCGCCAAGCCTGCGGCCGCTGCGGAAAGATAGAGGTCGGTGATATCTTCGCCATGTTCGGCGGGGGCCAGTTGGAGGTGCCGCATGCCATCGACCACGGCGAAGCGCGCGCCGGGGGTGGCACCAGTGGTGGTCACGGCGGTTCCGGTGCCGGCACCATGGCCCGCGTCATCAAGCGCGCGGTGGCTCTCGCCCGGATAGCCCGGCGGTGTCACGATGACGCCATCCCAGCCCGCCGCCGTCACTTCGTGGGCCCGGTCCTGCGCCCTGAGCGCGCGCGAGGATACATGGTGGGGGAGTGTTTCGCGAACATACAGAACAACGCGCTTCATGGCGTGCTGCGTCGCCGGGCGCGTCGCAGTCGGAATGATGGGCGGCGACTCGATCAGCCGCGCCAGCGCGCGGAGATGGTCGGCCTTGCGGGCCTCGCTGGCGTTGAACGACGCGCCGCCGACCACCACCTTGTTGATCAGCGTCACCGCGTGCCGGATATGACCCAAATCGGCGAGCTGGAACGCCAGCCATTTGACACGATGCTCGGCTGGATAGAGATCCACCGCCTCGACGCCCAGCGCCGTCGCCAGCAGGGCGTTGCTGTGACTGATCGCCTTGGCGATCTCGATCAGCGTGTAAGCCAGAACCGACGCCTTGGGGTTCTGCAGGCGCGCCCATTTGGCCGCGTGTTCGCCGCCATGCGACGTTACAAATCCAAGGGCGGTGTTGACGAGATGGACCGTTTCCGCCGACTGGGTAATGGATCCGGGCACTGCCTCACGCGCCTTGGCGAGGCGCTGCCGCAAGGCCCGGGAGCTGCGAAACACGGCATACAAGCTGATCGGCAGGCGCGCCGCCGCGCGGATCGATTTCTTCGATTCGACGAGCGTGCTGCCGAGTTGGAATGAAATCGTCGAGCGAATCTTGTTGGCGCGCTGCTCGAATTCACTGGCGGCGCGCCGCGCTTCGAGCAGTTCGAGGTCGGTTGACCGCTTCGTCGACTGCATCTTGTTGAGTTCGCGCCGGAGCACGGCGAGTTCGCGTTCGAGACGGTCTGCCTTGATCTCGTTGAGCTTGAGGTCGGCGATATAGACCTCGGACGGGCTCATCCCCTGAGCGAGGGGTGCGGCCGCCAGCGCAGTCACCTGTTCCGACGACAACGCGGCGGCCGGTAGCGCTCCAGTCGTGCCTGTGGGCTGGGCCGACGGCGCGCTCTGCGGAGCTGACGCACGCGGTGCATGCGGCACTGCGGCGGCGGCAGGTTGAGGCGACGGCTCGGGAGCCCGCTCTTTAGGCAACGGGCTTGCAATTAGCGCTGGCTGTCGTGCGATGACCGGCAGCGGTGGCATCAGCGGCGTGCGGACAAAACTCGTCACAGGGTTGGCGGACGGATCTTCGGCCTCGCCGTCGCCGGGCGTGAGGTCTGACGCCTCTGAACTTCCTGCGCTGACAGCCCGATACCAGCCCGCGTCGCGTGCCGACGGCAGCGCCAGCCCCTCGACAACGGCCCCAACGGGCGGTGCCGCTGCTGACGGCACGGGCGCCGCGCCGGCCGCTGTCTTGTCGTCGTTGTTCGAACCGCTATCAGTCACCCGGAACCCTTTTGCCGTCTTAGTTGCCGTGAAGTCACGACATCAGAGATTGGTGTCGACCATGAGACGTTGCCCCTGTCCTCTATGATCCCGCATCTCTTGACTCTGGCGATCGCTGCTGCGTTGCCCGGTCGGCCAACGGCAGCCGCCACACCATCCCGTCCGCCGATTGATCCGCATCGGCGCGGCGCTGCTGTGCGCGGTAAATCTCGACATGCCGGGCATGCCACGCCTCGCGATAGAGCACACGCCGGCGAATGCCGTCGATGGAGTTGATCCCGGTTTCTGCCGACCCCGTCAGCGAGCCAGCGCTGTCACCGGCCACCATCAGCAGGATCGGCAGGCGCAACAGCGCATCGACCCCGAAGCATGCCGTCAGTCGCGCCGCGAACTCCTCATCGGCCCCCACTGACACCGCGTCGAAACAGCCCAGCGCATCCAGCACCTCGCGCCGCCTGAAGATCAGCGACGACGGGTTGGCTCGGATGAACGGAAACACACGGGTGGCCGTGAAACGCCCCTGGCGATCCAACCGCACCAGACGGGACTGTGTCGCCATCAGCGCGGGCGTGGCGAGGAGCGGTGCAAGGCCGCGGGCGATGCGATCAGGATGCGACCAGTCGTCGGCATCGTTGAACGTGATGAATGTGCCGGTCGCCATCGTCAGACCTGTGTTGCGCGCGCCGTAAGCGCCGCCCCTGACGTCACGACGGACGGACCGCGCCCGCGTGTCGCCAGCGATCGCTGCGGCGATGGCTGAGGGCGTGGCGTCCGTGCTCGCATCGTCGACGACGATCAGTTCGATCGCGGTCCAGGTCTGCGCCAGTACGGAGCGAATCGCGACCGCCACCGTCGCCTCGGCATTGCGCGCCGGCATGACGATCGTGACGACGGGCGCGCCTGCGGGTGCCGCGGCCGCCGCAGGCGCCAGGTTGCGACCTCCGAACGACGCCAGATCGATCACCGTATCGCTCCGCTCATCGAGCGGCCCCTGCAATCCGAAATGGCGGAACGCGGCATTGGCGGCTTGCCGCGCTGCACGGTAGTTGCCGCGCGACGCGGCGATGTTGGCCGCGATGATCTGCCGGTCGCCGTCGAAGCCGGGCGTTGCGCCCGACAGCATCTCAGCCGCCAGGTCCGTGCGGCCTTCCCGCAGCGCCAGCGCACTGCGCAAAAGGCTTGCGCTCTCCGGCATCAATCGGCGGGCGGCATCCGGCGTCCAGCGCGCGATGGCCAGCGCCAGCCGTGCCTTGTCGCGTGCCGGCAGTTTGTCGGCATGAGCTTCGGCCACTTCCACAGCTGTCTCCGGCGCGCCCATTTCCGCGCTGGCGATCGCCGTGCTGATCTGATCGGCCAGGGTCTGCCGCTCATTGCGTGACAGCACGGCCGCATGCAGGCCGAGCGCGGATTGCACGCCCACCGGTGGTTGCTCGAAGGTAGCGAGGGCACCAATATGGTCGCCGCGGACCGCCGCCTTCAAAGCAAGGCGCTCCCGACGGCGTGCAAACAACTCTGGCTGCCACATAACCCGGTCACTTTAAAAAAATCGCCAGACACTTGGTCGAGGCCCGCACAACGGCTCTCAGCATTATGACGTTATCTATAACTGAACCGGTCGCCCGCTATCGCACCCTGCACCCCGCACTGCCACAGCGCGGCCCGCAAACCCAGCGACGTCGCCCCCGGCTTTAATCGGCGGCGGCGGCGGCACCAAGACCCAGAATTCGTTGACTACGCATTATCTACAGCACGCTTCGCGGTTGCACAATACGTGTCATCCCCGTGGAACAGCAGCGGCACTGGGTCGCCTGCATATTGCAGTGGCCAATCCGCAACGTGGGCGAGCCAAGTTGTCCGCTTGCAGCTAATCGGGCACTCAACCCGGTAGTGCTCGGTTCCGTGGCGTGCGATAGAGGCGATCAGAAGACCCGTATGCGGGGGCACGGATGCGTCGTGGGGCCGTTTGTGGGATGCGAGACTTTTCGGGGTGGGCGTGAATGCTTCCTGCACTTAGAATCGTGGCATTGTGTTCGGTGGCGGCGATTGGAGCGTGCTCTACGCTGCCGGCCGGAAGCCCGACTGTGCGCGAACTGAAGCTCGACGACGAGAAGCGGTTGGACGTCGAACTTTTCGATGTCGATGACCGCGTCGCCGCCTTCCTCGCCGAAAGCCGCGATAAGACACTGACGGATACGTTCACGCGCCGCGCCGGCGCTCCGCAGGCTGTGATTGGCACGGGTGACGTGTTGCAGGTTTCCATCTGGGAGCCCGGCGGCTCAGGCCTGTTCGGGCCACCCACGGGGATCACCATTCCCGGCGCCACTGCCGGTTCGGGCGCTGGTCAGGCCGGAGCGCGGCAAGCAACGCTGCAGCCACTGGTCGTGGAGCGTGACGGCTTCATCACCGTTCCTTTTGCGGGGCGCGTGCCCGTTGCCGGAGTGTCAGTCGAAACCGCGCGCAATCGCATTGAGGAAAAACTGCGGGCCAACGCTATCCAGCCGCAGGTCATGCTGACCATCGCGGTGCAGAATTCGCATTCCGCCGTCGTCGGCGGGGAGGTTCTCAAGGCTGGTATCGTGCCGCTTTCACCGCGCGGCGACCGGGTGCTTGACGTCATCGCCAATGCCGGCGGCGCGAAATATCCGGTTTACGAAACAGTGGTCCGTATCCGCCGCAAGAACGACACGGCGGACGTTTCACTCAAGGCCATTCTCGACGACCCGGAAGAGAACATTTACGTCCAGCGTGGCGACTCCATTTATCTGGTCCGTGAGCCCCGCACCTTCACTGCCTTCGGCGCCACCGGCAAATCCGGCCATTACCCGTTCGAGGCCGATCAACTTCTGCTGACCGAAGCTGTCGCCAAGGCCGGCGGTCTGGTCGACAGCCAGGCCGATCTCAGCGGCGTCTTGCTGTTCCGCTATGAGACTGGCCGCCGCCTCGCCAAGCTCGACGCCAAATATGAGGCCGACCCGTCGCGCGTTTATCCCACGGTTTATCGGGTCGATTGGCGCACGGCTCGCGGCATTCTGTACGCCCGCCGCATCCATCTGCGGGACAAGGATACGGTCTTGATCGCCAACGCCGAAGCCGCGCAAGGGCTCAAGATGCTGAACCTCATCAAGGGCGTGACGGGCCTCGTCTCCGACCTCAAGCCGACAACATCCTCGTCCAGCAAGTAATCGCTGGCGAGCGACAGGGTCTGGTTGTATTTTGCTCAGAGTCCTTCCCGCCAGACAGTGGGCGGGCCGCGACGCGTGGCGATTGCACATCGGAGCTGGCGCCTGCGTAGGAGGAGGACCGCGGGCTATTGCACGTGACTGCCCGTCTCACGATTGACAGTGTTTGGCAATATCCGGCCCTTGTCTGTATTCCGTGCGCGTGTACCCTTCACGCTGCTCCAATCCTCGTCAATGCGCGCCGCTCACCGTCCAACGCTGGGGCCTCACTGCCGTGATCACTTTGGAAGACGTCGACAAATCCTACCGAACCCGGCACGGGCACAAGCAGATTCTGTCCGACATCTCCTGCGTCATCCCGGATGGCACCAATCTCGGCCTGTTCGGCGTCAATGGCGCTGGCAAGTCGACCTTGATGCGCCTCATCGCGGGCACCGAGGAGCCCGACCACGGGCGCATCCGCCGATCGCGCCGTGTCTCCTTCCCGCTCGGCTTCTCAGGCACCTTCGCCGGCAGTCTTTCGGGGCGGGAGAATGCGACATTCATGGCCCGCATCTACGGCGCGTCAACGAGTTATGTCGTCGATTTCGCAGAGGATTTTGCAGAGATCGGCGATTATTTCGACATGCCCGTCGCCAGCTATTCCAGCGGTATGAATGGCCGCCTGGCGTTCGGGGTGTCCCTCGCCATTGATTTCGAGGTCTATCTGGTCGACGAAGTCACGGCGGTGGGTGATTATCTGTTCCAGGAGAAATGCCGGATTGCCCTCAAAGACCGTTTCGCCTACGCCGACGTCATCATGATCTCCCACTCGCTCGAAACCATCCAGCAGTATTGCAACCGCGGTGCCGTGCTCCACAACGGCACGATTGCATTTTATGACACCGTTGATGCGGCCTATCGTGCCCATCTCGGCAACATGAAAGTCGTGGCTTAATTCTTATCCAGGCCACTTGAATCCATGGCTAAACTGTCATTGCTCAAACGGATTGTCGGCCGTGAACGGTCGCTGGTGGACGCGTCGCTGGCGACTGCCGCGCTTGCCACGGCGACCGACCCCGTTACAGCGGCCGTGGAGACCGGGCTTGCCGCGGGCAATGCCAAAACCGTTCCCGCGTCGACATTTCTCGCCAAACTTGAGCGCCGCATGGAGCGGCGCGCCGGCACGTCGGCGACAACAGCGCTGCTTGACGAGTTGCTCGCTGAAATCCGGCTCTACCCGACCAATGAACGGCTCCAGACTCTTGCGACCCGCCTCGTCGACGACCAGCAGGATGGCCAGCGGGCGCTGCTGGCATGGCGTCGTCTGGGCGGCCGATTTCCCGCCTCTTCCGAAGCCTTGCGGATGGAATTGCGGTGGATCGGCCGCCTGGTCGATCCTGCAGCCGCTCAAGCAGAGTTGACGCGGCGCTTTCCGAGCAGGCCCTCGACATACGACGACGTGTTCCTTTATGCCCGCGGCTGCGACGAACTTCGCCAGCACGACGCTGGCGACACAGCCTTCCGCGACGCCATCCGGCTGGGGCCCGACAAGGAAGAGTGCTACCTGGCCTTCGCGCGCAGCCTGCAGGCACGCGGCCTGTTCGACGCCGCCACAGGCATTCTTGAGTTGGGCGAGGCCAACGTTGCAAACCTCGAGAACCTGCGCCGTTTGAAGACGCGCGTCGCCCTCGACTATGAGCAGATCGGTGCCATCGATCCTTCGACCGGCGCGTCGGTGCAGATGAGTAACGCCGCGCTCACCAAGGTGCTTGCGGCCATCGCCGAGAAGCGCCAACCGATGTCCACGTCGTCGCGCAGCTTCATCGGCTCGGTCCTGATGCTCAATGGCTCGCTCGGCTCGGGGGGCGCCGAGCGGCAGCTCACCACCACGGCCATCGGCCTTCAACAGTGCATCGACACCGGCAAGCGGCTCTACGGACGCGATATCATCGGCCCGATGACGGTCTGCGTGCGCTCGCATTCGGCGCGCCCGGGGCTCGACTTTTTCAAGCCGCACCTCGACCGGGGGCGCGTCGCGACCCTTGAATATGCCGACCTCGCACCCTTCGGCGGCAACCGGCGCCAGTCCCTGGTGCGCGAGTATGTCGACCTGCTCCGCCACTTGCCACCGCAGATGAGCGAGGGCACCAGCCGCTTAGCCGACGTGATCGCCAGTCTGCGCCCCGACGTCGTCCACATCTGGCAGGACGGGACGATTTTCGCGACGGTGCTTGCAGCGCTGATAGCCAACGTCTCTCGCATCGTGCTCAGCGTCCGCACCGTGCCGCCTATCGATCGTCCGTCGCGCATGAAACCCCAATACGAGGTGCTCTATCCCGCCCTCTTGCGCTTGCCAGGCGTGACGCTCAGCGCCAACTCCCACCACGCCGCGCGCCGCTACGCCCAATGGCTGTCGATCGATCCCGCGATGATCCCGGTGGTGCATAACGGGCTCTCCCCCTTGTCCGAGATCGGCTCGCCTAAAGCGATTGCCGCGAAGGCCGCCTTCGACGCCCGGACCGCCGACGCCGATTTCACCGTGGGTGCAGTGATGCGTTTTGACGAGAACAAGCGGCCGTATCTCTGGCTCGACAGCGCGGCGGCGCTCCTTGCCACCAACCCGACTGCGCGCTTCGTGCTGCTCGGCGACGGCCCGCTGCTGGCGACTGCCACCGAGTATGCACGTATGCTCGGCATTGCCGACCGCGTGCTGTTCGCCGGCCAATCCGACTCGGTCGGTTACTGGCTCAAACAGTTCGATGCCTTCCTGCTGCTGTCCAAGTTCGAAGGCCTGCCGAACGTGCTGATCGAGGCCCAGTTTGCCGGCGTACCCGTCGTCTCGACCGCGGCGGGTGGCGCCGCCGAAACTGTGCTGCAAGGCCGGACTGGCCTCATCCTCGAGGGCAACGACACCGTTGATCCGCGCGTCGTGGCCGGTCATCTCGCGATGCTGCGCTCCAACCAGGATCATCGCGCCGCGTTCCGGATCACGGCACGCCAGTGGGTCGAAAGTCAGTTCTCCGTCAACCACATGCTGGAGCAGACCGTGCGCGTCTACACGCTTTGACCGTCGTTGGTCGGCCGTGGCAAAACGTGCATCGCTCTTGTCAGCGACCTGGATCAGGCCTTACGTGCCGCCCGCGCGCCTGGCGTCCACAAGGAGACATTCCGCATGATCGGCCGGCTCAATCACGTCGCCATCGCTGTGCCGAAGCTGGAGGCCGGCGTGGCGGTCTATCGCGACACTCTCGGCGCCAAGGTTTCCGCCCCTCAGGCGATGCCCGAGCACGGCGTCACGGTCGTGTTCGTCGAATTGCCCAACACCAAGATCGAGTTGCTGGAGCCGCTTGGAGCGGGCTCGCCGATCGGCAAATTTCTGGAAAAGACCCCGGGTGGCGGCATCCATCACGTCTGCTACGAGGTCGCCGATATTCTCGCCGCCCGCGACCAATTGAAGGCGAAAGGCGCCAAGGTGCTTGGCGACGGCACGCCGCGCATCGGTGCCCATGGCAAGCCGGTGCTGTTCCTGTCGCCCAAGGATTTCTGCGGCACGCTCGTCGAACTGGAGCAGGTCTGATGCGCGCGACCGCGCCGGCCCTCATC
>JANYHP010000445.1 GCA_025359005.1 Hyphomicrobiaceae bacterium
GCCAAGACCGTGGTCATCGTGCACGAAGATGGCCTGTTCGGCTCAGGCATGGCGAAGTTGCTGCAGGCTCAGCTGCCGCCGCGCGGATTTGAGATCGTCGACACGATCGCGCATCCCACACCCTCGCGCGACATGTCGAACGTTGCGCTGCGCATCAAGTCGCTCAACCCGGATCTCGTCATTCCGTCGAGCTATTATGCCGAGTTCGTGCTACTCGCGCGGACGATGCAGCAGCAGCGCATCCGGCCGAAAGGCATCTATGCGGTGTTGAATGGCGCCGCCTCGAACTATCGCTTCGTCAAGGAATTCGGCGAAGCCGCCAATCTGGTGATGGATTGCAATCATTGGGCAGACCCGCGCAAGCCCAAGACCGCCGAGGTGCGCAAGCTTGCCGAGCAGAACGGCCGCTTCTGGCTTTACAACACCGCGCTCAACTACTCCTGCGTGCGCTTGCTCGCCGACGCGATCGAGCGCGCGGGATCGGCAGACCGCGCAAAGATCATTGCGGCGCTCGAAGCATCAACGTTCGCCGATCACATCATGCCTTACGGGCCGACCAAGTTCGTCAACGGGCAGAACCAGGGTGCTGCGCCGGTCAACACGCAGGTCCAGAATGGCGAGCTGAAGGTCATTTTCCCGACCGAATTCGCCGAGGCCAAGCCCATCTTCCCAGCCACCTGATCATCCACGAAAAGCGCTGAGATGTTGAAGCTCGACATACTGCTGTCGGCGGTGGCGAACGGCCTGATGACAGGGGCCGTTTACGCGCTGATCGCGCTTGGACTGACGCTCGTGTATGGCGTGTTACACATCATCAACTTCGCCAACGGCGCCATGCTGACGACGGCGATGTATGGTGTCCTGCTGGCGCACAGCGTTGCCGGCATCGACCCCTATGTCGCCGTTTTCTTCCTGACACCGCTGTTCTTCGCGTTCGGCTACGCCATCCAGCGGTGGGTGATCGGTCCTGCCAGCCACGGCGACGACAACAACATCCTGCTCGTGACGCTCGGATTGGCGATCATTCTGGAAAACGCGCTGCTCGCCATTTTCCACTCGGACACGCGATCGATCGATGTGCCCTACGGGTTTTCTGTTATCGAGGTCGGCACCTTGCTGTTGTCGGTCCCACGGCTGATCGCCTTTGCAGCCGCGCTCGCTGTTGCGCTGCTGCTGGCGCTTGTTCTCACCGGAACCGACACGGGCAAGGCAATCCGCGCTGTCGCCAAGGAGAAGACAGGTGCCATGCTTGCCGGTATCGACGTCGAGCACATCTATGCCGTCACGTTCGGAATTGGCGCCGCGTGCCTCGCCATCGCGGCCTGCCTGCTGATGCCGACGTTCGTCGTCAATCCGCGCACCGGCAATGCCTTCGTGCTTGTTGCCTTCACCATCGTCGTGCTTGGCGGCATGGGTTCGATCGCCGGCGCGCTCGTCGGCGGCCTTATCATCGGTGTCGTCGAGAGCCTATCCGGGCTCGCCTTCGGTGAGAGCCTCGGGCAGATCGGTATCTTCCTCCTGTTCATCGTCGTCTTGCTGGTACGGCCGACCGGCCTGTTCGGGGCCAAGGCATGAACACGACGGGTATCTTTCCGATCTCCGCTGTCGTGTTCGTGCTGGCCGCGCTGCCGTTCGGGCCGTTGTCGAATACGATGCTCAACTTCCTCAGCTTCGCCATGATCATCACGCTAGCCGCGCAGGGATGGAATATTCTCGCCGGACTTGGTGGTCAGTTCTCGTTCGGCCATGCAGCGTTTTTCGGCACCGGCGCCTACGCCATGGCGGTGTTGCAGATGCGCTTCGGTATCAATCCCTGGCTGGCCTTTCCAATCGCAATGATCGCTGCAGGCGCGGTGGGGTTCGCCATCGGTTTTCTCAGCTTCCGTGCCCGATTGCGCGGGTCGTATTTTGCACTTGTCACGCTGGCGTTCGCCGAGGTGTTTCGCATTCTCGCCAATACCTGGAACTTCACCGGTGGAGCTGCGGGCGTGCTGGTGCCGTTGAAATCCGACCCGACGCAGATGCAGTTTGGTGACAAGCGGTGGTTCTTTTGGCTGGCGCTGGCGTGTGTCACTGGCGCGCTTTTTGTGACGCACGCCCTCGTCCGCTCGCGCCTGGGTGCGCACCTCGTCGCCGTGCGCGAAAATGAAGACGCCGCACGCGCGCTCGGTGTGGACGCGCTTGCCGTGAAGTTGCAGGCCATCACGCTGTCTGCGTCCATCACGGGGGCGGCTGGCTGCCTGTACGTGCAGAAGTTCCTCTACCTCGACGCGAACCTGGCATACGGGACATGGATCTCCGTCGAAGCGTTGTTGGCGCCGATCGTCGGCGGGCTCGGCACGGTCCTTGGCCCGCTGGTGGGAACGCTCGTCCTGCTGGGCCTCGGCGAGACGTCCAAGACAGTGTTCGCCAAAATCACCGGTGGCGCCGTGCCGGGCATCGATCTGGTGGTGCTTGGCGTGCTGCTGATCGGCTGCGTGGCCATCGCACCGCGCGGCATCATGGGGCTTGTGAGGAGGAGGGCAAAGGCATGAGCGCTGCACTCCTGCAGGTCCGCGCCGTGACCAAGCGTTTCGGCGGTCTGGTCGCCGTCGATGACGCCTCGCTCGACGTGGCTGCCGGATCGATCACGGGACTGATCGGTCCCAACGGCGCGGGAAAGACGACACTGTTTGCGGTGATCGCCGGTTTCGAGGCACCGTCTGCGGGCCGCGTCGCCTTGCTTGGCGATGACATCACCGACACACCTGCGCACGTTCGTGCGCAAGCTGGGATCGCCCGCACTTTCCAGATCGTGCAGCCGTTCGCCGGACTGAGCGTGCTCGAAAATATCCGCGTCGGCGCTTATCTGCGGCATCGGCATCGCGCCGCGGCTACTGCAAGTGCCGTCGCGGTGGCGCGTGCTGTCGGTCTCGACCAGATGCTCGAAAAGCCCGCGTCGACGCTCACGGTCGCTGGCCGCAAGCGGCTGGAGCTTGCACGCGCGCTCGCCACGGAGCCGAAGTTGCTGCTGCTCGACGAAGTGCTGGCGGGGCTCAACCCGTCGGAGATTCGCGACATGATCCCCGTCATCAGAAAAGTTCGCGATGATGGCGTGAGTATCCTGATCGTCGAACACGTGATGCAGGCCGTCATGCAGTTGTGTGACGTCGTCTACGTCCTCGCGCAGGGCCGCATGATTGCGCATGGAGCGCCCGGCGTGGTCGCACGCGACACCGCAGTCATCGAGGCTTATCTCGGCCACGGTGCTGCCGCACGCATGCAGTCGCAGCAGTCTATTGCAGCGAGCGTGCCGCATGCTTGAGGTGCACGATCTCCGATCGGGTTACGGCGAAGTGCAGGTGCTGCGCGGCATTTCACTCGACGTCGACTCTGGAGAGATCGTCACGGTGCTGGGCGCCAATGGCGTCGGCAAGACCACGCTCAACAACACCCTCTCCGGGCTGATCCACCCGACATCAGGCTCAATTCGCTTCGATGGCGCCAGCCTCGTCGGCACGCCGCCGTCCGCCGTTGTCGCGGCCGGCTTGATCCATGTGCCGGAAGGCCGCAAGATTTTCCCGAACATGAGTGTGCGCGACAATCTGGAGCTTGGCTCCTATCGTCGCGCCAAGGCGCGGCGATCCGCAAACCTAGAGCGCGCTTTTGCGATTTTCCCGCGGCTGCGTGATCGCAGCCGGCAGTTGGCCGGCACGCTTTCCGGCGGCGAACAGCAGATGCTCGCCATCGGTCGTGGGCTGATGGCAGAGCCGCGCCTGCTGATCCTCGACGAACCCTCGCTGGGCTTATCACCGCTGCTGGTCGAGGAGATGTTTCAACTGATCACGCGCATTGCAAGCGATGGCCTCGCCGTCATGCTGGTCGAGCAAAACGTGGTGCAGTCGCTCGATATCGCGCATCGCGCCTATGTGATCGAGAACGGCATGATAACGATTGCGGGCGCTGCCGCCGACCTCAAAAGCGATCGACGCTTGATGGAAACCTATCTGGGACTTTGAGCCATGGCGATCGTCACCCCGGGCATCCTCCCGGCTTCACTGCTGCTCTCATCGGCGCCGCCTGCGTGGTTGGCGCAATGGTCGACGTTTGCGCATGACCTGCGCTTCGAGGATCTACCCGATGCTGTGGTGGAGCGCGCCAAGCTGGTCATTCTCGACTGTATGGGCGCGATTATCGGAGGACGCGGCGAACGGGAAGTGAAAGTGGCCCGCGAGCGGTTGTTGCCATCGGACGGTCGCGCCGTGCAGTCCGATCTGTTGCGCGCGATGCTTGATGGGACCGCCGGCACGACGCTGGAAATCGACGAGGGCAATCAGTACGCGCGCGGCCATCCCGGCATCCACGTGGTGCCGGCTGTGTTGGCCCGGGCCCGCAGCGCGCCGGTGAGCGGGCGCGATGCCATCGTCGCCACGGTGCTCGGCTATGAGATCGGCGCGCGGATCGGGATCGCGTCTAAATTGCGCGTCACCATGCATCCGCATGGCGTGTGGGGCACGGTCGGCGCCGCGGTTGCCATGGCGAAACTGGGCCATGCATCGCCAGCGGACATGGCGCAAACGATCAACATTGCCTCGTCACTCGGCCTGACCACGAGCCGCCGCACGATGCTCGAAGGTGCCACCGTGCGCAACACCTACGCCGGCTTCTCGAACATGCTCGGCATGATGGCGTGGGAACTCGTTCAGGCCGGCTTCAAAGGCGAGAAGGATGGTCTCGCGTCGGTTTATGGAGGCATTGCGGCGGAAGACTGGACGCCAGATGAGATGCTCACGGACCTAGGCCAGCGGTGGGAGATTGCGCGGAATTACTTCAAGCGTCATGCAGCGTGCCGCTATAATCACGGGGCGCTCGATGCGCTGTCCAGCATCGTGGCCGAAGCCGGCGGACGGATTGCAGCCTCAGACGTCGAAGCCATTGCAGTGGAAACCTATGTCTGGGCGGCGCAGCTCGACCATCCCGCGCCGGAGACGATGCTGGCTGCGAAATTCTCGATGCCGTTCTCACTTGCGACGTTCATCGTCAATGGCTCGGCAGATCTCGATGCGTTTCGCGACGCCGCGCGTGCGGACGCGACAACGCGGGCTTTGGCTGCAAGAGTGCGTGTCGACGAAAACGCGCACTTCAGCAGTCTTTTGCCCGCTCTCAGGCCGGCGCGGGTGACGGTGACGTTAAAAAGCGGCAAGGTCTTTGCGGCCGAAACCATGACGAACAAGGGCGATACCGAAAACCCCTATAGCGCCGCCGACGTTCGCGACAAATTCATCGACGTTGCAGGCCCGGTGATCGGCATCGAAAAGGCGCACGCCATGATCAAAGAGATTGCCGCGCTGGAGACTGCACCAGACGTGCGCGCGCTCATCGACCTCAGCGAGGCTGCATGACTGTCTCACTCAAAGCACGCCTGCAACGGTCGCCGATCCTGCTTGCGCCCGGCGTCTGCGATGCCTTGACTGCGTTACTTGCGTCGCAGGCCGGGTTCGAGGCCCTCTACCTCTCGGGCGCCGCAATCGCCTACACGCGGCTCGGCCGGCCAGACATTGGCCTCACCACTTCAAGTGAGGTCACCGAGACGATTTCTTTGATACGAGACCGAGTGGAGCTGCCGATCATCGTCGACGCCGACACAGGCTTCGGCAATGCGATCAATACGCAACGGACCATGCGTCTTTTCGAGCGCGCGGGGGCCAATGCCTTGCAGTTGGAAGATCAGTCCTTCCCGAAGCGCTGCGGCCATCTCGCCGATAAGCGGCTCATTTCCACCGCCGAAATGGTCGGCAAGATCAAGGCCGCCACTGACGCACGACACTCTGCCGAAACGCTGGTCATTGCACGCACGGACGCAGTCGCGGTGGAAGGGCTCAATGCAGCGCTCGCGCGCGCGGAGGCTTATGCTGCGGCCGGCGCCGACGCGCTGTTTGTC
>JANYHP010000446.1 GCA_025359005.1 Hyphomicrobiaceae bacterium
CAGCCTGACATTCGTTCCGCGCATGATCTGTGATGCCAGCTTCCCCATCGGCGCGAAGTTTGCGCTTGGCAAGCTCACCAATGCAGCCGGTAAGCGCGTTTCCATATTCCGCGCGATAACAGCACTCAACTTATCGTCACAGAGGCCACTCACGCCTGAGAACGTTGCTCCGATATCAGTTCCCAAAAGCGCGGCGTCCCAAGAGCCAGCGAAGCCGGTTCAGCCTCCACTCCCTGAGCCACTGGACATGGCAACTGGCTTTAACGTCGCCAACGCGGAGCAATATCTACGCAGCTACTTTACGAAGGGCGCTACGCCGGTCCGTATTCCCGACGACATCAAATTCATCGGTCCTGACAAGTTCCCCTACGTTGCCGCGCAATTAGATTCGGAACCCCAAGTTGGAGGCATCGCATCTTCAGAGCCAGACGATCAGTTGCGCAAGAGCCTCGTGCAAAGCCTACTCAATGAGGGCTTCGGCCTCTCTATCCTCCGCGACAGAGAAAAGAGGCCATTATGGGTTTACAAATATGGCGACCTTCTATGTCTCAGTATCTTCGGGTCACTACGTCCGCATGGTGAGTCTGATCCGAATGCCTATCCGAGCACGATCGATGCGCCCCTTCCCCATGGAACTTCTGTCAGACAGGGACGCCCGAGCGATGAAATGCTCCCTGCTTGTGCCCGCCGCGTGATCGCAGACCGCATCGCTTCGGAAGTTGGCCGGTCAGTGCCTCATGAATTCTACGTCTTCGAATACCCGGAGGTCGACACACTGAAGCGTCTCAAGTTGGTAATACCGCAGCTGCGAGACATGAGCAAGGAACAGCGCCGAGCGCTCAGTGAGGCGGCTCAATGGTGCGTCCCCTATGCGCTCTATACGGCGTCAACACCGTAGAATTGAAATTGAAATGAGATTATGCAATGAAATTTGCGTTTGACTTTGACGGTGTTATCTCGGAAATGCCTGAGCTATTTTCGACGCTGACCATTGCATTGAAATCTGGCGGTCATGAAATATTTATTGTCACAGACTTTGATGAGAACTACCGAAATTTCCGTGAAAGCGAGCTGGCTGCGATGTCTATAGCCTACGATCATCTTATCATAACGGGGAGCAAGCAGACATTCATGCAACAAGAGGGTATAAGCTTCGCGTTTGACGATGATCCAGAATACTATAACGACAAGCAATGCGTGCACTTGTATGCTTTCTCCCAAGCCAAGCGTCGCTAACTTAGCGCGACCAACATTCCGGAGTGACCACGCGTCGCCCGGAAACCCAGAGAAAAGGCCGCCACTGTGGTTAATAATCCATGAATTAGTCTCTATTTAACCTGCATTAGCTAAAACTGTTGCAGGTACATAATGGAGAAGCCATGGCCAAAGCTAAACGCAAAATCACCTATGCTGCAAAGAAGCGCTTTTACGCCCGCCGCATCGTTCTCTTCTGCAAAGCCATTGCCCGCAAAGATGTGTCGAGCGAACTCATCGATCTGATCGTCGATCATATCGTCGCCAAGCTACCCGCTGCCTCGATGCGACGCGTCGTCGCTGGCGATTGTGGCCGATCGATGCGTGAAGCCATGAAACTCACTGTCCCATTCTTCGCGTGACCAGGATGCGGCTCAGGGGCGAATTTTTATCACAGATCGAGCGGCTCCAAAGTGCCGCAGTCAACGATAACTGCGTCGGCAATGAAGGTTTCATCAGGAATTTGATTTCGACAGAACTGACTTACACGCTCGCCATCTTTTCGCGCGATGATGGTGTTCCATGACCGGCACCACAGGCCAGTTCACCGCGACTGATGGCAACCTCTACGAGGCGGCCTGTGACTACATTCGCCAGTCCGTCAGCTATCTCGCACACGTCAAGGCCATCACGCTCACGCCCCACGAAATTGATATCTGCACTGAACAGGTGGCCGACCAACTCAGCGAACTCTCACTCTATGATGTAGCCTGCGACCAGTTCCAAGCTCGCAGCGGTGTTACCGCAATCGTCCACGACCACATCAGAGTCTTCTACGCTCG
>JANYHP010000524.1 GCA_025359005.1 Hyphomicrobiaceae bacterium
ATCTCCACTCGAGTTCAAAAAACGCTGCTGCGCCTACACAATCGGGAGATGGACAAGAAACGTGTCCTTGGCGTAATGCTGGAAGATTTCGATGCTTGGACGAAAGTGGCAGATCTTCCCACGGGGACGGCAGCGGCGGCGGAAAGGTTATTCAAGAAGATCAATGCATCATTTGGAATCGAAAGTGAGAAATGATTGACGTTGGCGAGGCCAGCTTCACTCGCTTCGTTGCAGATGTCCGCTCCGGCTCGTTCGCGTCGACACTGGTTCGAAGAACGCCACCCTTAATCCCTCCCCACACGGGGGAGGGAACCGGCCGTTGGTGCTTGCTGCGAAGCCTCTGCCTGTCGATGCGCGACCTTGACGGCGCCCTATTTCTTATCCGCGTTGTTCAGCCGGGCGATCAGGCTGGACGTATCCCAGCGTTTGCCGCCCATCTTCTGCACTTCGGAATAGAACTGGTCGACGATGGCCGTGACCGGCAGGCTGGCGCCGTTACGGCGGGCTTCGGAGAGCGCGATGGAGAGATCCTTGCGCATCCAGTCGACCGCGAAGCCGAAGTCGAACTTGCCGTCGCCCATCGTCTTCCAGCGGTTTTCCATCTGCCACGATCCGGCCGCGCCCTTGGAGATCGTTTCCATTACGGCGGGCAGGTCGAGGCCGGCTTTCTGCGCCATGTGGATGCCTTCGGCGAGGCCCTGCACGAGGCCGGCGATGCAAATCTGGTTGACCATCTTGGTCACCTGTCCCGCGCCCGACGGCCCGATCAACGTCACCATGCGCGCGAAATGATCGATGACCGGCTTGGCGCGGTCGAACACGGGTTTATCACCGCCGACCATGACGGTCAGCACACCGTTGACGGCGCCAGCCTGGCCACCAGAAACGGGCGCATCGAGGAAATCGAAGCCCTTGGCCTTGGCGGCGGCGTAGAGTTCGCGCGCCACCTCGGCCGAGGCGGTGGTGTTGTCGATGAAGACGGTGCCCTTGCCCATCGTCTCGAAGGCGCCGCCCTTCGCGGTGGTGACTGAGCGCAGATCGTCGTCGTTGCCGACGCAGCAGAACACGAACTCGGCGCCCTTGGCGGCTTCGGCGGGTGTGGCTGCGGCTTTGCCACCGAACTCCTTGACCCAGGCGTCGGCCTTCGCCGCATTGCGGTTGTAGACGGTGAGGTCATGGCCGCCCTTCTTCCGGATGTGCCCCGCCATCGGGTAGCCCATGACGCCTAGTCCAATCCATGCGACCTTTGCCATTGCGATATTCTCCTTGATTGCGCGACGGGGTGTTAGCCGGTTTCGTAGCGCAACCGCGGCGGCCTGTCATGTGGCCGAAGGCCCTTCGCGGCGGTTGCGGGTTATGTCAAACCACGTCCAGCGGCTGGCCCCCGGAGGAAAAGGACAAAACGCATGCTCGAAACGGAACGGGTGAGTGCGCGGTATCTGGACAGTGACGCGTGGCCCACGGTGGATGTGGTGGAGGCCATGCTGGAGGCGCAGATGGCGGCGGTTGCAGCGGTGCGTCCGGCGCGGTCGGTGATCGCGGCGGCGATCGATGGAGCGGCGGCGCGGCTCGGGAGCGGCGCGGGGCGGATCATGTACGCGGGGGCTGGTACCTCGGGGCGGGTGGCGGTGCAGGATGGGGCGGAGTTGCCGCCGACATTCAACTGGCCGCGGGATCGGTTGGTGTTTGCGATGGCCGGTGGCGAGCGGGCGTTGGTGCAGAGCGTCGAGGGTGCGGAAGATGATGTGGCGGCGGCGGAAAAGTTAATTGCGGATGCGCGCGTGGGTGCTGCGGATGTGGTGATAGGCGTGGCTGCGAGTGGCACGACGCCCTACACGGTGGCGGTGGTGCGGGCCGGGCGCGCGGCAGGTGCTCTGACGATCGCCATTGCCAACAACGCGGGCGCGCCGTTGCTGGCCGCGGCCGAACACGCGATCCTTGCCGACACGGGGCCGGAAGTTGTTGCCGGCTCGACGCGGATGAAGGCGGGCACGGCGCAGAAGATCGTGCTCAACCTGCTCTCGACAGGGATCATGATCCGCCTGGGGCGCGTCTATCGCGGGCGGATGGTCGACATGGCGGCGCGTAACGCCAAGCTCGACCTGCGCGCCGTGCAAATGGTTATGGATCTTGCCGGGTGTGACGACAGCCGCGCCCGAGCGGCGCTGGCCGCATGCGAGGGCGCGCTCAAACTTGCCATTCTTGTGGCCGGCGGCATGACGAAGGCAGAGGCCGAAGCGGCACTGGTGCGGGCGGGCGGCCGGCTCCGCGACGTGTCGAGATAGGCGCCGCCATATCCCTCGATTGACTGAAGCGAACTGACTGAAGCGAACGCGCCTCATCGAAAGACTGCGACGTCGGTTCTTTCAGCGCTTCGGTATTAAGTACCCCGGCATTTCCGCGTTACATCGGCAAGCGCGACGAATGGTAGGAGAAATAGTTGTCAACGGCGCTCAGGATGGAGCCGGTGACCTTATCGCGCCAGCTGTCGGAGCGGAGGTTTGCGGCGTCGGCGCGGTTGGTGACATAGGCAAGCTCGATCAACACCGAGGGCATTTTCGCGCTTTTCAGCACGCGGAAGCCGGCCTCACGATCCGGGTTATTCATCATGTTCGTCGTCGCGCCCATGGTCTCGACGACGGCGCCGGCGAACGACTTGGTGCGTTCTTTGTTGACGGCCAGTTCCTTCAGCGCGAGATCGGTGAGGAAGTTCCTGACGGCACCGACGTCGCCTTCGGCCGCGGTTTTTACGGTTTCCAATTCCTTCGTCGACAGTACGTCGGCGCCGGCGTGGCCGCGGGCAGCGCGCTGCAGTTCATTGGCGACGGTGTCACGCAGCGAGTAGATGGTGGCGCCGCGCGCGTCCGAACCGGCGTAGTCGGCATGGACGGCGATAAAAAGGGCTGCCTTGGCGCGGTCGGCATAGTCGCGGCGTTCGTCGAGTTCGACAAATTTGTCGGTATCGCGCGTCATGAGGATCTTGTAGCGGCCGCTCTGCTCGAGCTTCTCACGCAGCTTCAGGGAGAAGGCGAGGACCACATCTTTCTCGACGGTGCCGAATTTCTGCGCGCCCGAGTCGTGGCCGCCATGGCCGGGATCGATGACGATGATGGGCTTGTAGACGTGCGCCGAATTTTCGGTCGGCCGTTGCGCCGGGCGGGGCAAGGGGGGCTGGACGCCTGCGGCGCCGAGGCCGGAACTGGCGGCGCCGGGCAAAGGTTTGCGCTGGGCCGCGGCGGCTTTCACGCCGGTTTCGACGGGGACGATTTCAAGGACCAGGCGCGGGTTATGGCCGGCATCCTTGGCCTTTTCGATGACGGCTTTTTCGACGACGACCGGAGCGGTCACGTCGATAACGATGCGCATTTTTCCGGGTGCGGAGAGGCCGCCGCGAAACGATTGGACGAGACCTACGGGAGCGTCGCCGGTCATCTGGGGCAATTGAAGCTTGAGGTCAGGCAGTTCGACGATGACGCGGTTGGGGTTGGCCAGCGAGAAAACCTGGAATTCGGCGGCGCGTTCGAGCCCGATCACGAAACGGGTCCGCCGGGCGTCGCCACCAAGGGCGGTCTGCACGCCGCCCGTTGCGTCGGATTTTGCACCGGCCTTCTTGCCGCCGAGCATGGCTGGTCCCGGGAGCACGTCGTCGTCCGCGTCGACGGTCGGCAGGTTTTGCTGAGCGCGCGTGTCGGCACCTGTCAGCAACAGGCCGAGCGCTGCTGCGGCCGCGAAGGCTACGGCGCGGCCGTCAAGCACTCGCATCCGCACAGACGCGTGCGGTCGTCCACCAAACCACATTCCACAGACCCCCGGAACGCAAACGCTTACACTGAAGCGGGCAAGTCTTGATGTCCTGCGGGAGAAACGTGGCTTTTTCCGGCAGGCACTGGGGCGGACTTATGATGCTTCCGCGTTTAGAATTGGTTAATGCTAATATTTGGTTCGTGGGCACGCTGCTTGCTTCCAGACGAAAAACGGCGCCGCCCCATCGGTGCAGCGCCGCCTCTGTCGGTCGTGCAGGATCGCTTACAGCTGACCGGCGTTGCGATAGCGGATCATGTAGCTGTCCATGGTGAAGTCGGCGACCGACGTCCACAGCACCGCGTCCTGGCGGAAGGTGTTGTGGCTGTCGAGCAGCTTCTTGAAATTTGCGTTCTTGTCGCCGATTTCCTTGTAGAGGTCGTTGGCGGCCTTCCAGCAGGTATCCATGACTTCGGGCGGGAAAGGCTTCAGCACGGCGCCGGCACCGACGAGGCGCTTCAAGGCCTGCGGATTGACGGAATCGTACTTGGCCGGCATCCAACTGTTGACTTCGGCGCAGGCCGATTGAAGCACTTCCTTGTAGATCTTCGGCAGCGCGTTGTACTTCTCGGTGTTGACGATGAAGCCGGGGGTCGAGGACGGCTCCCACCAGCCGGGATAGTGATAAAACTTGGCGACTTTGACGAAGCCAAGTTTTTCGTCGTCGTAGGGGCCGACCCACTCGGCGCCGTCGATGGTGCCTTTTTCGAGCGCGGGATAGATGTCACCGGCAGCGATCTGCTGCGGCACGACGCCTACTCTCTGCATGATCTTGCCAGCGAAGCCGCCCATGCGGAACTTCAAGCCCTTGAGATCTTCCGGGGTCTTGATTTCCTTGGTGAACCAACCACCCATCTGGCAATTAGTATTGCCGCAGGGGAAGTAGGTGACGTTGTAGGATTTCAAGAATTCGTTGATGAGGTCGTTGCCGCCGCCCTGCTGAAGCCAGGCGTTGTGCTGGCGGGGGTTCAAGCCGAACGGCAGAGCGGACATGAAGACGAAGCTGTCGTCCTTGCCGAAGTAGTAATACATGGCCGTATGACCGCATTCGACCGTTCCGTTCTGGACCGCGTCGAGCACCTGCAGGCCGGGCACGATTTCGCCGGCGGCAAAGGTCTGGATCTGGAATTTTCCATCGGTCAATTCGGCGACGCGCTTGCCGACCATTTCGGCGCCACCGTGCAGCGTGTCGAGCGATTTTGGCCAACTCGTCGTCTGCCGCCACTTGATCTCGGGCATGCCCTGCGCGATCGCGGGTGCGGCGAGAGCAGCCGTTCCGACCCCGCCAGCGGCGGCGCCCTTCATGAACTTACGCCTGTTGAAACCTGCCATCCTATATTCCTCCCTTTGGCTAGCGCGGATTGGCTCCGCTATCGGCTACTCATGTCATTTCAGTGGTGTTGTCGCAACTGTCAGCATCCGAGCGTACCCCTGCGCCACCGTTTCCCGCAGCAGGCCATGATACTCGCCAAGGTGAGGGTGGTTGGGGCCGATCTCCCCCAGTGCGTTGCGTAGGATTTCGGGTTTTGCCGCGTACACGATCGGGCAGGCCACGGGCACGAGCATGGCGCCGGACTTGTGTTGCGTCGTCATGATGCCGCGCATGACGCCCTCGCGGTCGGGTTGCGAAATGATGACCATCCGCATGGCCCCTTTGGTCAGGGAGACGAGGTGAATGTAGGCCGCGGAGGCGGGGATATAGACACGACCACGATGGGCGTAACCGGCGTCGGCGCGATCGCGTTCCTCGAAGATCAGGCTCGGCCAGCCCGGATCCCATGAGATATCAGTGCGATAGGCCATGAGGCGGGTCGGGTCTGAAAAATGCGGACGCACGGTCAGGTACGTGCCGATGAACTGATCGACGCCGGCGCGCGTGTAGGCGCCCATGTAGACCGGTGCGATTTCGCCGCCCATGCCGGCCGGCGTGGGGCTCGTCTGGTCACTGCCAACCACTGCCACAGCGTGCTCGCCGGTTACGGCGACGCTGCCCGGTATCTCGCCGGCCCAGGTGGCGCGAACCTTCTCGTAGTCGAGGCCGAGCACCATGCAGACGTCAAACAGGGTCTGCTGACGGACGGACTTGCCGGCCATCAGGTTTTGGATGGTCTTTTCATGGCAGTCGGCGGCGTCGGCAAGCTCGGCCTGATTGATTTTGCGCTCGATCATTGCGGTGCGGATCATGGCCAGCGCTTTGGCAGGCGCTGACGTCCTCGAGGTCTGGGCGCCGCCCTTGCCGCTCATGTGCATCCGGTCTCGTTCCTCGCGGCGCCATCCTGATCGACGGCGCTGGATTTATCGGAACTTACCGGAAGTTTCGGTTCCCACGCAATCGCCGATCTCGCCCGTTGCAGCCGGCTTCCGGGCGATGGGCTGCCAGTTCCAAGTCGCGCGCGGCAAGATCTGTGCTCACTCGTTGGAGCTGCGCCCATGCCCAAGATCTTCGCTATCAAGACCTTCGCCGCCGCCGTGATTGCCGCTGCCAGTGGTGCGGTGGCTCTGATCGCGGTCGGCACCGCCAATCCGGCGCGGGCCTACGACACCATCAATTGCCAGCGCGACAGCAGTCCATCAGAGCGGACGATTTGTGCAAGCCAGCCGCTCCAGGTGCTGGATGCGCAGGTGACAGAGCAGTACACCGACATCATGCTCGACAGCCACATCAAGGGCGACGTCAAGCGCGCGGTGCATGAAAGCCAGGTTGCCTTTCTCAAGCGGCGCGAGCAGTGCGGCAGCGATACTTTGTGCCTCGAAGAGGTGATGAGCCGCCGTGCCAGCCGGATCAATTTCTATCGGTGACCGACCAAAGTCATCAGGCCGTCGTGAGCATGATGGACGCGGCGACGAGCAGCACGGCGTCCATCAAATATGTGAAATGCGCCGCGTCGATGCGGGCCATGAGGTGCTTGGATGCCCATGACCCAGCCGTCAGTGCGGTGCCGACAGCCACGCCTTTGGCGAGTGTTTCGGGTGGCAGGGCTCCGAACGACTGGAACACACCGGCTTTTGAGAGGCCCATCAAGGCGGACGCTGCGGCTTCGGTGGATACGAATGCCCCTTTGACGAGGCCATAGGCCAAGAAAAATGGCGTGTTGATGGGCCCCACCGTGGTGACGAGGCCCGAGAGCAGGCCGATGCCGGCGCCGACGAGCGCCATTCCCGGCAATCCAATGCGGAAACCTGAGGCCAGCAGCCAGCGGCGTGCGGGTATCATAGCGACGAAGAAGAAGCCCAAGGTCAGCTGAAGAGTGCGCGCGTCGAGGGCTACGAACGTGCGTGCGCCGAGGGCGGCTGCGGGGGCGGCGGTTGCCGAAAAGACGGCGGCGACGCGCCATTCGACTTCGCGCCACCAGACCGCCATGCGCGAGAGGTTTGCCATCAGGCCGGCGATAGCGATCATCGGCACGGCTTCCAGCGGCCCGACAGCAAGCACAAGCGCCGGCATCAGGATCAGCGACGACCCAAAGCCGATCAGCCCGCCGATGGTGCCGGCGATCAGGGCTAAAGCGAGAACGAAGAGCCATGTCATAGCGGCGTCACCGATTTCATCATGGGGCGTTCATCGTTCCTGTTAGAGAGATGATCGTCGATAGCCCCGGAGTGCGCGACGGATGCGCGGAGGCGTTGGCGTTGTCCTCACGGTAGCTCGCGAGGCGGACCTAACGGGTTGTTTGAACCGCGTCGAGCTTTCTCGGCTGATCGTTGGAGATCGGGTATGTCGACACAGATGACGATGATCGCGCTCAGGCGGTTTGGCCTCGGAGCCCGACCCGGCGATATCGCCAAGGTGGGCAGCGACCCGCGCGGGTTCGTGCTGGCGCAGTTCGATCGGCGGGTCGAAATTCTTCTCGATGATGCCGATCTGGAGCCGAGCCACGTGACGGCGGCGGCGGTCATGGTGGCGCAACAACAGCTACGGCTGGCGCGCCTTATGCCAAGGGAGCGCGTGCTGGACGTCGCGCAACAGGCCGTGGCGCTCAATTCCAGGACCGCGAACACGGAGCAGCGGGCTGCGGCGCAGGCGCAACGGCCACTGACCGACATGGAGCAGAAGGCCATTGTGCAGCCGCCGATGCAAAAGGCCGGGCGCATCAGGGTCGAGAACTTCGTCGACGAGGCGACAGTGCGGTTCCGCCATCAGGCGGCGACCGAGGCGGCGTTTCCGGAACGGCTGGCGATGTTCTGGTCCAACCATTTCTGTGTGACGGCGCGTGGTATGTTTCGCGGTGTCGCTGGCGCCTATGAGCGGGAGGCGATCCGGCCGCATGTACTGGGTCGGTATGCGGAGATGCTACGCGCCGTCGAACAGCATCCGGCGATGCTGATCTACCTCGACAACATTTATTCATTCGGTCCCAACAGTGCGCCCGGTAAAAAACAGAAAAAGGGCCTCAATGAAAACCTCGCGCGTGAGATCCTCGAACTGCACACGCTGGGTGTCGACGGCGGCTACAGCCAAACGGACGTGACGAACTTTGCGCGCATCATAACGGGATGGACGATGGCGGGGTTGAGCACGCCGGGTGTGCAAGCCGGGCGCTTTTTCTATCACGCGGCGCGGCATGAGCCGGGTGCGTGGAGCGTGCTTGGCAAGACCTATCAGGATCGCGGCATGCAGACGGGGCTTGAATGCCTCGAGGATTTTGCGCGACATCCGGCGACGGCCGCGCACATTGCGCGCAAGCTCGCCAAGCATTTCGTGGCGGATGATCCGCCGCCCAGCCTTGTCGCCAAACTGGAAAAGAGCTTTCGCGAGACGGACGGCAACCTCGCCGAAGTTTCGCGCACGCTGGTGACGGCCGACGAGTCGTGGGCGCCGCAATCGCGGAAATTGCTGCCGCCGATCGATCTGGTGGTGGCGCTGTCGCGCAGTCTGGTGCATCGCGTCGGGGCGGGCGAGATGCTCCGGCTTGCCAATCAGCTTGGCCAGCCACTCTGGCAGCCTCCGAGCCCGAAGGGATTTGCCGACGACGATGATGGCTGGACCAATCCCTCGGCATTGAACGAGCGTCTGCGGATCGCCGAGCAGGTGGCGCGTGTGCTCGACAAGACGGCCGACCCGCGGCAACTCGCGGAAGCAGTCCTCGGCCCCGATATGCGGCCGGAGACGCGGCAGGCGATTGCACGGGCGGAGACGCGGGAGCAAGGCCTCGAACTGCTCATCATGAGCCCGGATTTTCAGCGCCGCTGA
>JANYHP010000484.1 GCA_025359005.1 Hyphomicrobiaceae bacterium
GGACCCATGGGTCTGACCCCAGGTTGGCATCGGACAACCGGCGCACGACTAAAAGCGCGGGTCGAGGGCGGCGAGCCCTCGTCGGAGAGCACGAGAGGTGAAACCTCTCGTATTTCGCCCGAAGGGCGAATGGAAGCTGGCGCCGACGGTGCATGAGTGTGTTTGGGCACGATCCCGGCTCTCGCGATGCTCGGCCGGGAAGGCAAGAGTGAGGTGGCGCACGTTGGTGTGCGACGTCACTCAGCCGTCGCTGCCGTGGCCGATGAGACCGCGCATGACTTCGATGTCGAGGTCGCGGATACGCTTGCGCAGAGTGTTGCGATTGAGGCCCAGCAGGTCGGCGGCTTTGATCTGGTTGCCGTGGGTTGCGGCCAGTGCGGCAATGAACAGGGGCCGCTCCACATCTGCGAGGATGCGGTCGCAGAGATTGGCGGGCGGCAGCGGTCTTACGCGGCGTGGCGGACTGGGCTCAATGCGGCGCCGAAGGCTTCGAACAGGGCGCGGTTGATGGGGTTGGTCTGCGGGTCGTACTCGGCATGCCACTGCACGCCGAGCGCAAAATTCGCCGCATCTTTGATGCGGATGGCCTCGATGGTGCCGTCTTCGGCGACCCCTTCCACCACAATCCGCTCGCCGGGCCTGAGTATGCCCTGTCCATGCAGCGAATTGACCCTGATGGTTTCGCGGCCGAGCAGGTGCGCGAAGGCGCCGCCTGCGACCAAGGTCACGTCGTGCCGGTCGGCAAAAATCACCATTGGATCTGGGTGAATCTCGCCCGTCGGCAAGCGCGGCATGCGATGGTTCATGCGACCCGGCAAGTCTCGGATTTCGGGGTGAAGCGTGCCGCCATAGGCCACGTTCATCTCCTGGAAGCCGCGGCAGATGCCAAAGACAGGGATGCCGCGCTCGACACAGGCACGCGTCAGGTCAAGCGCCATGGCATCGCGCCGCTCGTCGTAGGGTTCGTGCGCCTGGTTCGGTTCGATGCCAAAGCGTGTCGGGTGCACGTTGGCGCGTGCCCCTGTCAGCACGATGCCGTCCACGGTGTCGAGCAGTGCACCAATATCGGTGAGGCCTGGACAGCCGCCGAAGATCAGCGGCAACGCACCCGCCACCTCGGCCACCGCACGGAGATTGCGCTCCCCCGCCATCTGGACCGCGAACCGGCCCTCGATGTGGGTCGAGTTGCCGATAATGCCGACCACAGGTCTCGTCTTCGTCGCCACTGTTCGTCCCACCGCTAACCGCGCCGCTCAACAGGTGGTAATCTGCAGGATGCGGGCCACCGGGGCAAGCCGCAGCTGTACACAGCTTTCAGGCAGCAGCCAGTCGGCGCGCTCAGCGAGCATTGGCCGCCGGTCTCGACAGGGCCTGCTCAACTTCGCGTTTCCGTCAGAGCGCAATATGCACTAGAAGCCGGGCATGTCCGCCAGAACCAACCCCGCCAGACCCGCCATCGCCATCGTCGGCCGCCCGAACGTGGGCAAGTCCACGTTGTACAACCGCCTCACCGGCACCCGCGATGCCCTCGTGTCCGACCTGCCCGGCTTGACGCGCGACCGGCGCGAGGGCGAGGCAAAATTCCGCGGTCACACGTTGACCATCATCGACACCGCAGGCCTCGAAGAAGCGCCCAAAGGCTCTATCCAGGCCCGCATGCGGGCCCAGAGCGAGGCGGCTCTCCAAGCGGCCGATCTGATCTTGTTCGTCATTGATGCGCGCGACGGGGTCACCGGGGCCGACGAAGTGTTTGCCCGCATCGCGCGCAACGCCGGTAAGCCGGTCATCGCGGTGGCCAACAAGAGCGAAGGCAAGAAAGGCACCGACGGCTTCTACGACGCCTTCGCCCTGGGTTTCGGCGACCCGCTCGCGATATCAGCCGAACACGGCGACGGGCTGGATGAATTGGAGCGCGAGTGCCTAGCGGCGTTGGGCCTCAAGGCGATCCCACGGCGCAAGCGCAACCGCGATCCCGACGCCGAGCCGGAGCCGGAAGAAGACGAGGCCTCGCCGCAACGGCCGATCCGCGTGGCCATCGTTGGCCGGCCGAATGCCGGCAAATCGACGCTGGTCAATGCGCTGCTCGGCGAGGACCGCATGATCACCGGTCCCGAACCGGGGCTGACGCGCGATTCGATCGCCTCCGACACGGTCTGGCAGGGCCGGCCGATCCGCCTGTTCGACACGGCAGGGCTGCGCAAGAAGGCCAAAATCCACGAAAAGGGCGAACTGCTCTCGGCGTCGGACGCGGTTCGCGCGATCCGTTTTGCCGAGGTCGTGGTGGTGCTGATCGACGCTGAGCGCCCGCTGGAACAGCAGGATCTGATCATCGCGGAAATGGCGGCCGAAGAAGGCCGCGCGCTGGTGATCGCGATCAACAAGTGGGACCTGGTGGAGAACAAGCAGGCATTGCTGAAGGATATCCGCGAGACGATCGCGGTGAAGATGTCCCAGGTTTTGGGCGTTGAGTTGGTGACAGTGTCGGCGCGCTCGGGCCGTGGTCTCGACCGCCTGCAGGAGGCCGTGCTCAAGGCGCACGAGATCTGGAACAAGCGCGTTTCCACCAACAAGCTCAACACGTGGCTGGCCGACGCCATGCAGCGTCATGCCGCGCCCGCGTCAAAGGGCCGCCGCATCAAGATCAAGTACATGACGCAGGCCTCCGCGCGACCGCCGACGTTCATTGCTTTTAGCTCCCAGGCGGGCGGCTTGCCGGGCTCCTATGTTAAATACCTGGTCAACAGCCTGCGCGCGGCCTTCGACATGCCGGGGACGCCGATCCGCTTCCAGGTGCGCCAGACGCACAATCCGTTCGTCGACTGAGGCCTGCAGCGGTCAAGACCCATTTACCATTCGGCGGAATTCGCCTCGCCCTTGCCACAGGTGTTGGCTAGGCGGGGCTATCAGGGGTCTCGCTGCCCCGTCTTAGCCGCACGCAAGCCAGGAGCGCGCCGTGACATCGACCCGCCGAACAATTCGCCAGATCGTGAGCCTCGCCCTGGCCGCAGCGCTTTTGGCTGGTGCTGGAACGCCCAACGCCGAAGAGTCGTCGCGCCAGGTGCGCCGCGCCTGCACCGGCGACTACAAGCGCCTCTGCCCGCGTGAAAAGCCGGACAGCCCCGAGATGCGCTATTGCATGGAGGCCAAGGGCCGCATGCTGTCACGCGGGTGCGTCCGTGCGCTCGAAGACGACGGCATCATCCCGCGTGGCTATTTCAAAGGCTGAATGACGCTGCCGAATTGACGTTGTCGGCGGCCTCACCTATCTGACGCGCATGGCGAAAAGATCCATCATCCTGCTTCCCGATCCTGTTCTCCGACTGGTTGCCGCACCGATCGGCACGGTCGACGACGAAGTGCGCCGGCTGGCCGACGACTTGCTGGAAACGATGTACGAGGCGCCCGGCGTTGGCCTCGCCGCGCCCCAGGTCGGTGTCTCGCGACGCCTCATCGTGCTCGACGTCTCCGAGAAGGACGACGAGAAGCAGCCGCACGTGATGATCAACCCCGTCATCGTCCAGCGGAGCGACGAGCCCAACGTCCACGAGGAAGGGTGCCTGTCGATCCCCGATGTGCGCGCCGAGATCGAGCGGCCAACGAGCGTGGTGGTGCGCTATGTCGACCGTAACGGCGCGTTGCGCGAACTGTCCGCCGACGGCCTTCTGGCGACGTGCGTTCAGCACGAGATCGACCACCTCGAAGGCCGCCTGCTGATCGACTACATGAGCCGCCTCCGGCGCGAGATGGTGGTCAAGCGCTTCAAGAAGCTGGCCCGTGACCGCGCGATGATGTGACGGGACAGCGAGGCCGGTCGGCTTGCGGGGCACGCCGCGATCCCCCACAGTGTGCGGCTCGCACCAATCCTCAAAGGACAACGCCGGCCCATGACCACACCCCCTGCAGCAAGCCATCTGCCGAAGGTCCTGAAGGCCCTTGACCAGTCACAGGATGCAGCACTGGAGCGGCTGTTTGCGCTGTTGCGCATTCCCAGCGTGTCGACCGACCCGGCCTACAAGGACCATTGCGTCACCGCGGCCAAGTGGTGTGCCAACGAATTGCAATCAATCGGCTTTGCAGACAGCAAGGTCGTCGCTGCCACGGGCCACCCCTTCGTCGTCGCGCATGATCGCAAGACGATCCCCAAGGGCATGCCGCACGTGCTGTTCTATGGCCATTACGACGTGCAGCCGCCTGACCCGCTTGAGCTGTGGAAGACGCCGCCGTTCGAGCCGCGCATCGCCACCGAAAAGGGCAACGGCAAGGTGATCGTGGCGCGCGGCGCGGAGGACAACAAGGGCCAGCTGATGACCTTCTTCGAGGCGGCACGCGCTTGGAAATCAGTGGCAGGCGAATTGCCGGTTGCGGTTTCGGTGCTGATCGAGGGCGAGGAGGAAAGCGGCTCGCCGTCGCTGCCCGGCTTCCTCAAGACGCACGGGAAGGAAGTGACCGCCGATCTGGCGCTGGTGTGCGACACCGGCCAATGGGACAAGGAGACGCCCGGCATTTGCACGCAACTGCGCGGCATCTGCGCCACCGAGATCACGATCACGGCGGCCAACCGCGATCTGCATTCCGGCCTTTATGGCGGCGCGGCGCAAAACCCCATCCGCGTGCTCGCCCAGATGCTCGGCGCGATGCACGACAAGAAGGGCAAGATCACTGTGCCCGGCTTCTACGACGGCATCGTCAAGCCCTCGCCAAAAACGCTGAAGCAGTGGAAAGGCCTGGATTTCGAGCCCGAGAAATTCCTCGGCGACGTGGGCCTCTCAGTTCCAGCCGGGGAAGCGGGCTACTCGGTGCTGGAACTATGCTGGTCGCGGCCGACGCTCGAGTTCAACGGCATCACCGGCGGCTATCAGGGCGCCGGCTCCAAGACGGTCATTCCGTCAAAAGCGTCGGTCAAGATCACCTGCCGCCTGGTGCCCGGCCAGAAGCCGAAACACGTGATGGACGCAGTCGAGGCGTTTGTGCGCGCACGCTTGCCCGGCGATTGTACGTTGGAGATGACCGGCAAGCGCGGCAGCGAAGCCGTGCTGTTCGATCCCGAGACGCCCGCCATCAAAAGTGCAGCGGCCGCGCTCGAAGCCGAATGGGGCCGCGCGCCGATCATGCTGGCGCTCGGC
>JANYHP010000521.1 GCA_025359005.1 Hyphomicrobiaceae bacterium
TGGCGGCAGCGCCGGCGGCGACGGCCTTGACGATGTTATGATAGCCCGTACAGCGGCAGATGTTGCCTTCGAGTTCTTCGCGGATGGTGTGCTCGTCGAGAGTGTTGCCCTTGCGATGCACGATATCGACGGCCGACATGATCATGCCGGGCGTACAGTAGCCGCACTGCAGCGCGTGATGTTCGCGGAACGCCTCCTGCATGGGGTGAAGGCTGTCTGGCTGGCCGAGTCCTTCGATGGTGGTGACGTTCGCGCCATCGCACGAGACGGCCAGCGTTGTGCAGGACTTGATTGCGTGGCCGTCAACATGGACGACGCAGGCGCCACATTGGCTGGTATCGCAGCCCACGTGCGTGCCCGTGAGATGGAGGCGCTCGCGCAGCAGCTGGACGAGCAGCGTTCGCGGCTCAACGTCCTCGGATACGGCTTGACCGTTGACGGTCATGGACACCTTGGTCATGCGTCTACTCCCTGCAGGTGCCGCCGTGCGGCGGCAGCGTGTTGTGTCTCGGTTGCATCGCGGCAGCACGCGTCTGCCTGCAACCGGTCGCTTGGGTCGAGCATCGGTCGTCTTGCGACCGCCCGCAACCGGGATCGCACGAATTTATTTGTCGGCGGACAGGTTGACAGGACGCGTTCCGCATCACGCGCGCTGGGATGGCTTGTGCGACTTAAATGTGTGGCGAGACGCCAGGAAGCTGTGGAGAAGGCAATCAATTCCGCGACAAACCGCCGCAATTCCAGGAGTGACGAGGTCTTGGGGTTGCCTTCATGGCCATTTCCTGTCAGGCGGGTCGCAGCGCAGGGGGCTCGATACCATTTTTTTCGCGCTTTTTCCGGTCCGATCTCCTTAGCCCCTTTGGCACTCCCCTGCGCTGCAACCAGGATCATCGGCCCCGTCAGGCGCGGCCGACAACGGCGCTGCGTCTGCTTTCTCTCAAGCTCGCTGGGCTTCCTTCCGAAGCATGCCGTGTCGGCACGCGCATTCGGGCGGACCCGGTCTCAAAGCTGAGAAAAGGCCCGCCCGGCACCGCCCAACGCGGAGTGAATTTTTTTGGATACCACGACGTTCGCTGAGCTCGGCCTCAGCGCCAAGGTTTTGGCCGCGGTCACCGCGTCCGGCTATACCAATCCGACCCCCATCCAGCAGCAGGCGATCCCCATCGCCGTCACCGGGCGCGATGTGCTCGGCATCGCCCAGACGGGCACGGGCAAGACGGCTGCCTTCGTGATGCCGATGATCACGCGTCTCGAAACCGGGCGGGCCCGGGCACGGATGCCGCGCTCTCTCATCCTCGCGCCGACGCGCGAACTCGCCGCCCAGGTGGAGCAGAGCTTTATCAAGTATGGCGTCAATCACAAGCTCGACGTGGCGTTGCTGATCGGTGGCGTCTCCATGGACGAACAGGTGCGCAAGCTGGATCGCGGCGTCGATGTGCTGATCGCCACGCCGGGGCGCATGCTCGATCACTTCCAGCGTGGCCGGCTCATGCTGATGGGCGTCGAGATCCTCGTTATCGACGAGGCCGACCGCATGCTCGACATGGGCTTCATCCCCGACATCGAAAAGATCTGCAAATTGCTGCCCACCCGGCGGCAGACGTTGTTCTTCTCGGCCACCATGCCGCCAGAGATCACGCGGCTGGTCAACACGTTCCTGAACGATCCGGTCCGCATCGAAGTCGCCCGGCCTGCTACCACGGCGGCGACGATCACGCAGCGGTTCGTCTATTGCGCCGGCGGCGAGGACTGGGCTAAGCGCGAAGCCTTGCGCGACCTCATCCGCGGCGAGACGGTGCGCAACGCCATCATCTTCTGCAACCGCAAGCGTGACGTGGCGATCGTCCACAAATCGTTGGTCAAGCATGGCTTCAACGCCGGCGCTTTGCATGGCGATATGGACCAGTCGAGCCGCACCGCGACGCTCGACAAATTCCGCTCGGGCGAAATTCTGTTCCTCGTCGCATCCGACGTCGCAGCGCGCGGGCTCGATATTCCCGATGTCAGCCACGTCTTCAACTACGATGTGCCCTGGCAGGCGGACGACTACGTCCACCGGATCGGCCGCACGGGGCGTGCCGGAAAGCTGGGCTATTCGGCCTCGCTCGTCGGCGGCGACGACTTCAAGGCGTTGGCAGAAATCGAAAAAATCATCGGCGAGAAGGCCGTCTGGGTCGGCGCGGCCCCGAGTGACGAAGACATGACGGAAGGCGCCAAGCGCAAGCGCGGCCGCGGCCGGCCGGGCAGCGCAAGCGGTCGCCCGGATGCAGCCCGCGGTGGTTCCGGTGGACGTCGCGGTAGCCCAGAAGGTGGTCGCGGCGAGGGTTCGCGACAAGGCACGAGCCGGCCACCGCGCGCGTATGAGCGGGACGTGCAGCCGGTTGTCGAAGCCTCCGGCTCAGACTTGCCGGTTTCCGGTTCGCACACTGAACCGCGCAGGCCGCGGCTTGGTCGCCGTCCCCGCCGCACTGACGGGGGCGTCGAGGCAGGTGCTCAACCGTCGTCGTCTGTCGAACGGCAGCCAAGTGAAGCACGTGCGCCGCGTCCCCAGCGTGGTCCCCGCCGCGCGCGTGGCGGCGAGAGCCGGTCGGCGGATGCCACGGTCCATCGCGACGTGCCGGCTTCAGGGGAGGCACCACCGTCTCGCGAGGCGCGCGCCCCACGCGAGACGCAATCTCCGCGTGTGGCTCAAGCACCGCGAGAGGCGCGAGCGTCACGCGAACCGGCAGAGCGCGTTCGGGACAATCAGACGCGCGAGGTGACGCCGAAGCCGGCGACCGAAGGCGGCCGTACCGGCTTTGCCGACAACGTACCCGCTTTCCTGCGACGCCCTGTGAAAGCGCGGTGAGGGTCGCTTCAGGGCCGCGCCCTTCTGGAGGGGCGCGCGCTCTGGTGCACTTTTGGTGCGGCGCCCCGCCCGCGATGGGGCGGCGTCCGCGAACCGCAACAGCCAGGGCCGCCACATCGGCAGCAACGCCCTTGAATTGTTCGACCAGTCGCTCAACTTGAGGTGCAACGGTTCTGGTCCGGCTCTGCGGGCTGGTCCGCTGGTCGGCGTCAGCCAGGGGCCGCACGCCAGACACAGACCACGAGACCAATCAAGACCAAGAGCGACCTGACACGAGACGCGCCAAGAGGTGACCACCCAGAGATGCCCAAGCTCTACCAGGTTGCTGCCATTCCAGTTCGGCGCACGTCATCCGGGGCCGTCGAAGTTTTGCTTGTCACGTCGCGGGAGACGCGCCGCTGGGTGGTGCCGAAGGGCTGGCCGTGGCGCAAAGTCGACGATCACAAGGCGGCTGCCGGCGAGGCCTGGGAAGAAGCCGGCGTGCGCGGTCGTGCCGGGCGCAAGAGCATTGGCACGTTTACCTATCCAAAGCTCCGCAACGGGGTCGCCCAACTGCTGGAAGTTCGCACGTACCTATTGGTGGTGGCCGAGGAACTGAGCACCTGGCCGGAAGTCGAGCAGCGCAGCCGCCAGTGGTTCAGTCCGGAGCGTGCCGCTCAACTGGTGGCCGAACCCGAACTCAGCCTCATGCTACGCGAAATCGCCATAGTTTTCGGACCGCATTAGGGGCTGGCGTGTCGGCCCGATGCGTGCAGGCGGTAGAGTGCTGCGGCCGGACGTGCGATACCTTCGCGGAGTTCTCCTCTTTGCCGCGAGGCCGGCTCATGCTTATTCCTGATGCGGGTGCCGAGCTTGGTCGTTTGTGGGCGCGCGTCGACGGTGCGCCAGCAGCGCTTGATCGGGTCGTGCTCACGGGCCGTGATCCGGTGTTGCTGTCGACCTTCGCGGTCGGCACCTTGGCGCAGGTCACGATTGCCGCGGCGGGGCTTGCCGCCTCCGAATTCCATCGCGTTCGCGGCGGTTCGGCACAGACCGTTTCGGTCGACATACGGCATGCCGCGGCTGAGTTTCGGTCCGAGCGCTACCTGAAGCAGACGACGCCGCCCGCCCCCGCCTGGGACCCGATCGCAGGGCTCTATCGGACGCGCGACCAGCGCTGGGTCCGCATCCACACCAACTTCGCCCACCACCGCGACGGGTTTCTGGCCTTGCTCGGTTGCGCCAATACGCGCGATGCGGTGCAAGCGGCGCTGACGCAGTGGGACGCAGAAGCCTTCGAAAGTGAAGCGGCGGCGCGCAACCTGGTGGCGACCAAGACCCGCACGCCCAACGAATGGGCGGCGCACGCCCAGGGTCGTGCAGTGGCCGGGTTGCCGCTGTTGGAGATCACGCGCATCGGCGACGCGCCAATCGAACGGGCCTCGCGCGGCGCCCGCCCGCTCGAAGGCGTGCGCGTGCTCGATCTGACACGCGTCATCGCCGGCCCGGTCGCCGGGCGCACGCTGGCCGCCCACGGTGCGGACGTGTTGTGCATCACAAGCCCCAAGCTGCCGTCGATCCCCGTGCTCGTCGTCGATACCGGCCGCGGCAAACGCACCGCGCATGTTGATCTGGATACACCCCCCGGCATCGCGACGTTGCAGGCGCTGGTGGCCGATGCGGATGTCTTCATGCAGGGCTACCGGCCGGGCGGTCTGGCATCGCGCGGGTTCTCGGAGGACGCGCTGGTGGCGCTGCGACCGGGCATCATCGTGGCCACGCTGTCGGCCTACGGCGCGACGGGGCCATGGGAGGCGCGGCGCGGCTTCGACAGTCTGACGCAGAATGCCAACGGCATGAACTGGGAGGAAGCCGAGGCCGCCAATCCCGGTGCGCCCGTCGAGCGCCCGAAAGAACTGCCGGCACAAGCGAACGATCATGCGGCCGGCTATCTGCTGGCGCTCGGCACGATGATTGCGCTCGCGCGGCGTGCCACAGAGGGCGGCAGTTGGCGTGTACGAACCTCGCTCGCTGAAGTGGGCCATTGGCTGCAGTCGCTGCCGCGCGTGGCGGGTGGCCCGCTGGCCGCGGACCTGACGGGAGCGGACGTGGCCGACCTGCTGGAGATTTCTGCGTCGGGGTTCGGGCCGCTGTCGGCGGTGCGTCACGCGGCGCAGCTGTCGGAAACACCTGCCCGCTGGGACCTTCCCGCGATGCCGCTCGGCTCCCACGCGCCCGCGTGGCTGCCGCGTGGGTGATCGACCGCCCGCTGGTTCTCGCCTATAGGGTTTCCGACGCGTTTGTGTCCTCATTTTCAGGAGGAGATGCCATCATGGCTGAGAAAGTTCTGCTTCTGGTCGGCACCAAGAAGGGCTGCTTCATTTTCGAGAGCGATGCGGGACGACGCGCATGGGTCATGCGTGGCCCCTTTTGCGATATGTGGCCGATCCATCATGCGATTGGCGATGCGTCGACGGGTACGATCTTCGCAGGCGGCGGCAACGAATGGTTCGGGCCCGCGGTGTGGAAGTCCATCGACTTTGGCGCGTCGTGGACCCATTCGAACGCTGGCCTCGCCTATGCGGAAGGCGAAACGCCGGTGAAGGCGGTATGGTCGCTGGTGCCGGCGGCGGGCGCGCTCTATGCCGGCGTTGAGCCCGCCGGGCTCTTCAAGAGCCGTGATGGTGGCGCTACTTTCGAACACATGCCGGGCCTGCGCGAGCATCCCTCGCGGGCGTCGTGGGTGCCGGGAGCGGGTGGACTGATCCTGCATTCGATCGT
>JANYHP010000525.1 GCA_025359005.1 Hyphomicrobiaceae bacterium
TGACCCAGCAGGCATCGCAAAAAGGCAAGCTGTTGCCGCCCGACAATCCCCAGACGCAGCGCATGCGCGCCATCGCCAAGCGACTGCTTCCGCACGCCACCAAGTTCAACGAGCGCGCCAAGGACTGGAAGTGGGAAGTCAATGTCCTTGAGAGCCCGCAGGTCAACGCTTTCTGCATGCCCGGCGGCAAGATCGCGGTGTTCACCGGCATCCTGCAAAAGCTTCAGTTGACAGACGATGAGGCGGCAATGGTGATGGGCCACGAGATCGGCCACGCCCTCTATGAACATGCGCGCTCACGCGCCGGCAAGCAGATGCTGCTCGGCGCCGGCCGCGCTGTCGCTGGCTTGGTGTTCGGCCAGCTCGGCGACCTGATCGGCGCTGGTGCCGGATCGCTGGCAGCCCTGAAGTTCAGCCGCGGCGACGAGACCCAGGCCGATCTGATCGGCCTCGAACTGGCGGCACGCGCCGGTTACGATCCGCGCGCCGGCATCACACTGTGGGAAAAGATGAGCAAGGCCTCGCAAGGCGCCCCACCCCAGTGGATGTCGACGCATCCCTCCGGTGCCACGCGCATCAAGACCATCCGCGATCACATCCCCGAAGTGATCGCACTCTACGAGAAAGCCAAGCTGCAAAAGAATTGATCGACAGCCCTGGCGGCGCCGCCCGATCGGACAATGCGCTCCGTTTCGACCAATGTGGTCCCGAGATACCTATTCGACGGAGACGCGTTCCGTCGGATGGCTCGCGAGTGATTTGTCGAAACAATGCCGCAAAACCTGGGGAATTACTTAGCCTGCCTATGACCCTGTGCCCCGTAGCGCCCGCGCGATCTCCGTCACGATACCTTGCGCCACCGCGCGCGGCTGAGCCGCCCCGGTGATCGGCCGGCCCACCACCAGATGGCTGGCGCCGTCCCCGATTGCCGCCGCCGGCGTCATCACCCGCGCCTGATCGCCGTCCGCGCCCGCTTGCAGCCGAATGCCCGGCGTCACGATGAGAAAATCCGGCCCGACGGCGGCACGCACTCTGGCTGCTTCCTGCCCCGACGCGATCACGCCGTCGAACCCCGCCGCCCGCGCCATCCGCGCGCGCTTCAAAACGAGATCTGCTGGCGACAGCCCACCGATGCTCTGTTCAGCCAGATCGGCCGCATCCAGGCTCGTCAACACAGTAACCGCCAGCAGCTTCATCGCCTGCTGCCCGCGTCCGCGCACCGCCGCATCCAGCGTCTTGCGGTCCGTGCCGTGCACCGTCAGAAAACCAAGGCCCAGACCCGCGATATTCGCAGCAGCCTTTTCCACCGTGTTGGGAATATCGAGCAGCTTCATGTCGAGGAACACGTTTTTGCCCGCGCGCGTGAGCGTTTGGGCAAACTCGATGCCACCGCCGAACAGCAATTCCAGCCCGACCTTGTAGGCGCTGACCGCGTCGCCAAGCTCAGCCACCATCGCCGCCGCCGCCGCCACATCCGGCATATCCAATGCCACGAAAAGCCGTGCCTTCGCGTCCATCGTCATCGCTTCAAGCCTTATTCTTACGCGCACGAACTTCGGCGAACACGGCGGCGTCCGTCGCGCCTTCCAGCCCCAACCGCTTGCGGATCGCTGCCGACGCCACGCGCACGAACGGGCTGGTCGCCAGCTCTTCCCCGATCGTCGTTGGCACAGTGGCTTTCCCCTGCGCCCGTAACTGCTCGACCTCTGCCGCCCGCGCCACCAGCGCCGCGTTCTCCGGCTCGATCGTCAGCGAGAACTTGGCATTCGCCAGCGTATATTCATGGCCGCAATAAATCTTGGTTGCCGGCGGCAGTGCAATCAACTTGGCGAGCGACGACCACATCATCTCCATCGTGCCTTCGATCACTCGCCCGCAGCCGAGCGCGAACATCGTGTCGCCGACAAACGCCACGCCAGCCTGCGGGATGTAATAGGAAATGTGCCCCAGCGTATGCCCCGGCGTGTCCAACACCTGAACCTGGAACGATCCCAGTCGGAACGCATCGCCGTCGCCCACCGGCGTATCGATGCCGGGGATCTTGGCAGCTTCCCCCTTGGGGCCAATGATCACGCACCCCGTCTCGGCCTTGAGCGCAAGATTGCCGTCCGTGTGATCCGCGTGATGGTGCGTGGTGAGGATATAGCTCAGCCGCCAGCCCTTTTCAGACAGCGCACGCCGCACCGCCTCAGCCTCCGGCGCATCGATCGACGCCGTCACGCCCCGCTCCGTATCATGGATCAACACGCCAAAATTGTCGCTCAGACAAGGAAACTGATGAATTTCAAGTGCCATCGCGCATACTCCGGGGGCCGCAGATCAGATTGCCCGGACCCCTCGCATCCACCGACCTAGAATTCAAGCCCGGCGGACACCCTAATCCCGTCCCACCATTGGACTTCGCAACAGGGACAGGGCTCGGATAAAGGACGACACGAGTCTCAGAACGTTTATCCGGGTTGTCCGCAGCGACGGACCAATCACAGTCCGATCTCCAACGCGGCGTCGGCGGTGTTTCTTCTCTCTCACGAGCGCGCACTGGCCCAGAAGGCGGCTTAGGCGTATTGCAGCAGCTCGGCGCACTGTCGCCCTGACTGCGGGCACTCGGTCTCGCGGGCCTTGGCTCCGCCATCGCCAGCGGGTTTAATCCATCGCTGAACACCGATCCATCCGACGCAGGAGAGCCCTCGTGATCATCGACGTGCACGGCCACTATACGACCGCACCAAAACAGCTTGAAGATTGGCGCAACAGGCAGATCGCCGGGATCGGCGACACGTCGCTGATGCCGAAAGTGGCCGACCTCAAGATCAGCGATGATGAGTTGTGCGCGTCGATCGTCGACAACCAGCTCAAGAAGATGAAGGAGCGCGGCAGCGATCTCACCATCTTCAGTCCGCGCGCAAGTTTCATGGCCCATCATATTGGCGACTTTCAGGTCTCGTCCACCTGGGCCGCGATCTGCAACGAGCTCTGTCATCGCGTCGCGACGTTGTTTCCGGACAGTTTCATCGGCGCCGCCATGCTTCCTCAGTCACCCGGCGTCGACCCGAAGACCTGCCTTCCGGAAATCGAGAAATGCGTCCGCGACTACGGATTTGTTGGCATCAATCTCAACCCAGACCCCTCGGGCGGCCACTGGACGTCGCCACCGCTGAGCGACCGGCATTGGTATCCGATCTATGAAAAAATGGTGGAACTCGACATCCCGGCGATGGTCCACGTCTCGACGAGCTGCAATGCCTGTTTTCACACGACGGGAGCGCACTACCTCAATGCCGACACGACGGCCTTCATGCAGTGCCTGACGTCGGACCTGTTCAAGGATTTCCCGACCCTGCGGTTCGTCATTCCGCACGGTGGCGGCGCGGTGCCCTATCATTGGGGACGCTTCCGCGGCTTGGCGCAAGAACTGAAAAAGCCGCTCCTCAAGGATCACCTGCTCAAGAACATCTTTTTCGACACCTGCGTCTATCACCAGCCGGGGATCGACCTGCTGACCAAGGTGATCCCAGTCGACAACATTCTGTTCGCGAGCGAGATGATCGGCGCGGTCCGCGGCATCGACCCCGAGACGGGCCACCCCTACGACGACACCAAGCGCTACATCGAGGCCTCGAACCTGTCGGCCGCGGACAAGGCGAAGATCTACGAAGGCAACGCACGCCGCATCTTCCCGCGGCTCGATCAGGCACTCAAGGCACGGGCCAAAGCGCATTGAGCAAGCGCCGCGTCGCAAGTGATCGAAGCAGTCGGCCTGCTGTGGACGCCGGTTGGGGCATGCACGAGCCCGTGCAACGACCGGCCAGGAAGACTTGAACATCCAGGACATGAACGCGCCGCTTCAAAAGACATCCGGCTGGCTCGATTGACATGCGTCTCCATTAAGTCTGCACTTCAAAGTACCGGCGGGGAGCGTCGATGCGCACTGCCACGTGTTCGGGCCGCGGCGGAATTCCCCTTTTGCGCCCGAGCGGAAATACACGCCGTGCGACGCCTCCCAGCACCAGCACTTAGCCTTGCGCGACCATCTCGGTTTTGCGTGCAACGTCGTCGTGCAGACGACGCGCCACGGCGCTGACAACTGCGCGATGGTGGATTGCCTGCAGCATTCGCAGGGACGTGCGCGCGGCGTCGCTCACCCTCACGCCGCCGCCTCCGGGTCGCGCTGCTGCTGGCGCACCAGCACCGTATCCCGGTTCGCCGCCAACCGGCGTTCGATCTCGGCGGTATCGCGCACGCCGACATCGCGCCAACAGCGCTCGAACCACTTGCCGGCTTCCGTCACGCCCGCACTTTGCAGGTAGGCCAGCAACTCCGTTTCGGGCCGACCGCGGCTCTCCACCGGCAACCCGCCCGTGAAACGCCCCGCCTCGATGAGATGAAACCGGTGCGCGGCAATCCGCGCATCGCGCGTATCCAGCGAGCCACCAAAAATCCACCGTCGCCGCGCCGCCAGCCGCCGCACTGTCTCGATCAGTTCCAACTCGCGCACGAACGGATGATTGAACGTCAGATGGCTGATGTGCCCCGCGATCTCTCGCGCCGACGTCGGCCGCTGCGGCCGGTTGAGCGGCACCAGCTGCACGATCAGTGTATCCTCGATCGGGCTCTCGGCCGCCAAGGTTACCAGATCCGGATTGGCGGAGAACCCGCCATCCCAATAAGAGGCGCCTTCGATATCCACTGCATGCTGCACGGTCGGCAGGCACGCCGACGCCAGCACCGCCTCGATGGTCAGCTCGCTGCGCCGGAACAGCCGCGGCGTACCGCTCGCCACATGCGTCGCCGCAATCAACAGTTCCGGCCCCTTCGACGTGCGGATCGTGCTGAAATCGATGTGCGCTTCGATCAGCCGGCGCAACGGATCAATGCCCAGTGGATTGAGATCGTAGGGCGAGAACATCTGCGCCGCTTGCGCTAGCACACCCGAGCGGCTCATCCCCGCCATCAGCGGGTTATATTTCAGATACTCGGGCTCGTTGACCTTCGCCACCGCGTCCCACACCTGCCGCAGCTTAACGCGTGCGCCCTCGCGACCGCCCTCGGCGAGCCCCGCCACCATGGCGACGGCGTTGAGCGCACCGGCGCTCGTCGCGCTGATCCAGCCGAAGTCGACGCTACTGTCGGCCAGCAGCCGATCAAGCACGCCCCACGTGAACGCCCCATGGGCCCCGCCGCCCTGCAGGGCGAGATTGACGATACCGCGTTTCGCTTTCACTCGAGCTGTCCCCGCTCCAGGCACCGTGCACGTCAAACGATCAGCGAGACGTTACGGTGCGCGATCCAGATCCGACAGCGCACGCCGGATCGACTGTGCCGCGCCTTTTGTCCGTCGTGCCCAAAATCTGTGCTGTGCACGTCATGGGCCGACGTTCATGCGCTGATGATCATGACCCCACTATCATGCCCGTCACCACGGACTGTGGCGAACCTGCGGCACCCGAGTGCAATCGGATCACCCGGCCCTCGGACCCGGCCCGAATGCACAGCGCGGTGATCCACTACCCCGTGCAAGCAGACAGCGCGGTGCAACGCCGCCACGCCCGCCCCCGATGCCTCGTGCGACGGCATCGGAACAAAGGCATCGGAAATACTCGACAATCGCGCCGATCGCCCTCTAAGATGCAAATTCGGGGCCCAGGGGTTAGTTGTGCGCGTACTAGGGATCGTCTCGGAGACTCACGATACCGGCTTGGCGTTGGTTGCCGACGGCGTGCCCGAACTCGTACTCGAAGAAGAACGCTTTTCCCGCGTCAAGCGCACCAAGGCCTTCCCCAGCCACGCCATCAAAGCGGCCTTCGATGATCGCGGCGTCGGCCTTGCCTCGGTCGATGTCATCGCCTTGCCGTGGGATATTGGCCGCTTCCGCACCATGACGGCCCGCGCCCTGCTTCGCCATTTCCCCATGAGCCTCAACCTCATGCACGCGCGCGCCCACGTGCCGCAGCGCAATCAGATCCTGCTGCTGGAACACTATATCCGGAAGGGCCTGCGCACCCATTTCGGCGACGTGGCCCTGCCGCCCATCGTCCAGGTCGGCCACCACGACGCCCACGCCGCCAGCTTCTTCGTCTCCCCCTTCGATGACGCCCTGGTCCTCGTCATGGACGGGTTCGGCGACGACGCGTCCGGCAGCGCCTATCTCGGCCAGGGCAATCGGTTGGAGCGTGTCTGGTCCACGCCTGTCTTCAACTCGCTCGGCTTGGTCTACACCTTCGTCACCGAGCATCTGGGCTTCGAGGGCTTCGGCGACGAGGGCAAGGTAATGGCGCTGGCGGCCTACGGCACCGACCGCCTCCTCGGGCGCTTCCGTGACGTCGTCCATGCCGCCGAACACGGCGGCTATACTGTCAACATGGACTATTTCAGCTACGACACATACGGCCAGATCCGGCCCATGAAGGCCAAGTTCCTGTCGACCTTCGGCCCGCCCCGCCGCCGCGGCGCTGCCCTTACTGACCAACACCGCGATCTCGCCTACGCCCTGCAGAAGGTCACCGAAGAAGCGATCCTCCGCCTCGTGCGCGGTTTGCTCGCTCGCTTTCCCTCGCGCCATCTGGTGCTGACCGGCGGCGTTGCGCTCAATTGCGTCGCCAACGGCCGCGTGCTGGCTGAAACCGGCATCGATCGCCTGTGGGTGCCGCCCTGCGCCTCTGACACAGGCGCGCCGCTTGGCGCCGCCCTCTGGCACACCCATCAGACCTGTGCCCTCCCGCGCACCTATGAACTCAAGAACGCCTACCTCGGCACCGCCAGCACCGACATCGAAAACGAGACCGCCCTCGACGCCGCCGGCCTTGATTACGAGGTGATGCCCGAAGCCGCCCTCGTCGGCCGCGTCGCCCGTGATCTGGCCGACGGCCGCGTCGTCGGCCTCTACCAGGGCCGCTTCGAGATGGGACCGCGCGCCCTCGGCAATCGGTCCATCCTCGCCGACCCGCGGACGCTCGCCATGCGGGCCAAAATCAACACCGTGATCAAGAAGCGCGAGGAGTTCCGCCCGTTTGCCCCCGTCGTGCCGTGGGAGCGTGCCGCCGAGTTCTTCGAGATCACCCAGCAAGACCCCTTCATGACCTTGGCGCCCAAAGTGCGCGCCGAAAAACGTAGCCTCATCGAAGCCGCGGTCCACGTCGACGGCACCGGCCGCATCCAGACCGTCACCGCCGAGGAGAACCCACGGTACCACGCCCTCGTCAGCGAGTTCGGCCGCCTCACCGGCGTGCCCGTGCTGATCAACACGAGCTTCAACGAACAGGAACCCATCGTTGCCCGGCCCGAAGAAGCCATCGCCTGCTTCCGCCGCACCGATATGGACGTGCTGGTGCTCGGCAACTGCTACGTCACCCGCCACGGCCGCAGTGTGGCCCCCACGGACGCAAGCGGTGAGCACGGCGCCGTTATCCATGAACTGAAGCCACGCGCACAGCGGCCCGACGCCCGCGACCGCGAGCCCCGCCCCCGCGACGGCTCCACCGAGTAGCGCGCCG
>JANYHP010000559.1 GCA_025359005.1 Hyphomicrobiaceae bacterium
AACCCTAAGGCCTTCGTCACTCACGCGGCATGGCTGGATCAGGCTTGCGCCCATTGTCCAAGATTCCCCACTGCTGCCTCCCGTAGGAGTCTGGGCCGTGTCTCAGTCCCAGTGTGGCTGGTCATTCTCTCAAACCAGCTAAGGATCGTCGCCTTGGTGAGCCATTACCTCACCAACTAGCTAATCCTACGCGGGCTAATCCCTCAGCGATAAATCTTTCTCCTTACGGACGTATACGGTATTACTCCAAGTTTCCCTGGGCTATTCCGTACTAAGGGGGATATTCCCACGCGTTACTCACCCGTCTGCCACTCCCCTCCATCAAGAAAGCCAGGAGGCTTTCTTGATCCTCTTTGATCGCTGCGCCGTAGCGCAGCAAAAGGAAGATCCTTCAAGCTCGCTTGAAGGAGGGGCGTTCGACTTGCATGTGTTAGGCCTGCCGCCAGCGTTCGTTCTGAGCCAGGATCAAACTCTCAAGTTGAAAGTTCTGATTCTGTGCTACTCGGATGGAATTCAATCCGAGGATCTGTATTACAGGGTCCTTCACATTGATAAACGTCACCAGACAACCCTTTGCAAGGCAGCCCGACTCGGCCTATCGATGGATGGTATGAAACACAGTATCGCCAGAGATCCAGTTGACTGACCATCGACACCCCGAAAGGCACCTAAAATCAATCCGCCAGGACTCCGCCGCCTGCGTTTCTCTTTCCAAAAACCACATTGTCAAAGAGCCGAAACGACCGCCAATGCCTGAGACCCGAAAGGTCCAAGAAGCGAAAAGCAAACCACACCAGGTTTCCCTGTTGGGATTTTATCTTCGATCAGGAATGATTGCCGCCCCGTGGGGCGTAGAGGACACTCAGTTTTCGCAAGCTGCCCGGACTAAACTGCTTCCAGTCAAACCGAAGTGGCCGCCGCCGTGTTTCGTGTCTCAACGAGGCTGTTTAAACAACAATCCCGCGCCGGTGTCAACATGCTTTCCGGATTATTTTACGCCATCGACACGACACGCGTATGACAGTCTATCTCATTGATACTACTGTGTAATTCTTATTGATCTGGGCGCAACCGCGCGAACTGGCCGAGAATTTTTCCGGCGCGCGAGGAACTTTTGCGGCTCATTCTGCCGACGATTCGGAGCTGGTTCCAGATCCTTGTTCTGAGCCTCAGCGGACTACCTAAGGCACCTGAGACCGCTGGCGGCCGTCGCGATGTCCACGCCTATCTGTCACTGCACGGCCTCCAACGTTGCATCGGCTGTTGCCATGGAGACGCCCTGTTTGTCATGAATACAGCTACTGTTGAGGTGCCGATTCTCTCAATTGGGCCGAGACATGCCTGATCCAACCGAGGAACGACCTGCCGAGTGGTGAACCAAAGGCGGCACGCACCTGTCAGCCGACACCGCCGTGCCGTGCGCACGGCGCCCGACGGATCGCGTGTCACCGCCGAAACGCCACTGGCACGACTGCAACGCGGCGCCGAGGGCGTGTTCTCGCAAGATCACGGGGATAGGCGACGCGGCGGACGGTTTCGCTGGTTCATCAGCACATGCTTTGCAGCCGGCATCGGGACGTTCGCAATTTTGTTCTCACTGCTGGGAGCAAACGACGCCAACGAACCGCTGCAGCAGTTGGGGCTGGCGGCGGCGCCGGCTTCCAACGTCGTGACGCTGCCAACCGCACTGCAGCCGCAGGGACTGGCCTGGGCTCTCCCCAAGGGCGACAAACTGGTTGCGACCAGCGGCGCGATGAGCACCAAGTTCATCATCTACGACTCTATCCACCTCCGCAAAGACAACCGCGACTACCTGCAGAAGAAGACGTACGCGCGCATTCTCGCCCGCCTCGGGTCCGTGCCTGCCACAGACTCCGACAAGATCCCTCCCTTCAACCCCTACAAACTTTACGCGACCGGGGAAGAAAGTAGCGGGGCCGACGCCTTGGCCGCCGTCGAGCAACAAGAGGTTCCGGTGAACGTGGTCGAATTGCTCGGTGGCATTCTGCCGAGCGACGACGGGCAAGATATGAACACGCCTGAGGTGACCGAAGTGGTGGCACGCGAAGCGGCGCAAAGCGACGCGGCCCTGCTGAAGCCCGGATTTCAGGCCGATGGCGTCGAAAAACTCGCAGGCTCGCAGTTGCTTGCACAGCGCTCGCAGCGCGCCGTCCGCGAGCCGCTACCGCCCAATACGACCGCTCTGGCAAAAGCCGTGTCGGAGAGCGACGAGACGACAGACGACCTGGAAGCACGCGAAGTTCGCGTGTTCAAGGCCGCCCGCGGCGACACGCTGGCAAAAATTCTGACGAAAATGAACGCCGAAGCCTGGCAGATCGACGCAATCCCCCGAATTGCCAAAACGATCATCGCCGATGCCACTCTGATCGTCGGGCAGGAAGTTCATATCACGCTGGTGCCGTCGGTGACCAAGTCGGGCATCAACGAAGTGCTGCGCCTCAGCGTCTTCGGCGACGGCCAGGATCATAAGCTGACCGTCACGCGCAAGGCGGACGGCGAGTTCGAAGCGTCGGCTTCGCCGATCGACGAGCGGATCGCGCGTGCCGCCCTCAAAAGTGACGACACCTCGAACACCGCAAGCCTGTACGCGAGCCTGTTCACCGCCGCCACCTCGCAGGGCATCGCGCCCGACACGATCGTGCAGATCCTCAAGATCCACGCCTCGGAGACCGATTTTCGCCGTCGCGTCCGCAATGCCGACGGGATCGAGCTGTTTTTTGGTGTGAAGGAAGAAGACAAGGGTACCGACGGCGCGCTCGGCGATTTGTTGGCGACCTCGCTCACGGTCAATGGCGAAGTGCAGAAATACTATCGTTTCCGCACCCCCGATGGGGCCATCGATTTCTACGACGAGCTCGGCAACAACTCGCGCAAATTCTTGATGAGGCGACCGGTGCGCGGCGATGTCCGGCTCGCCGACGGGTTCGGCTGGCGGCGGCATCCCATCCTGCGAACGCTGCGCCGTCACGCCGGCATCGATTGGGCCGGTCTGCCGGGCACGCCGATCATGGCCGCAGGGGCAGGAATCGTGGAGGAAGCCCGGCATAAGGGTGAGTTCGGCAATTACGTCCGCATTCGCCACGCCAACGGTTACAAGACAGCCTACGCCCATATGTCCCGCTTTGGGCCTGGTATCGTGGAGAACGCGAGGGTAACTCAGGGGCAAATCATCGGCGCGATCGGCAGCACGGGGCTGTCGACAGGCCCGCATCTTCATTACGAAGTGCTGATCAACAGCCAGCAGGTCGATCCGATGACGATACCGGTGCCGAAAGAACGGAAACTCGCGGGCAAATCCTTCGCCGACTTCTCGACGGAACGGCAGCGCATTGACGATCTGATGCGGCGCAATCCGGTCTCCACCAAAGTCGTCGAAGCGCAGCTGGCGAAGTGACATGCGAGCGCTGACTACAGCTTGCACTGGTCGCGCATCTTATCGGAAAACCGCACCACACTTTGTCGGAAGCACTCCCACGTGACTTGCCGTGCCTAATTGCAGGCTTGCAACCCCCGATCAGTCGACTATCAATCGGGCGCGCTGTGCGGATTACAATCCAAAACGCGCCGAGAGAGACTTTTGCTCCGACACTTCAGCTTCGACAGAGATCCGTCATATGACCGTCGTTTCGAAAAGCTCAGGCCCCGTTCCGCAGCCCGGTATTCTCGATATCGCTATGTACGTGCCGGGGGAAAGCCATCTGCCTGATGGCCTGACGCCGATAAAATTGTCGTCGAACGAGAACCCGTTGGGGCCGAGCCCGAAAGCGATCGCGGCGTTTAAGAAGACAGCAGAGAGCATGGAGCGCTATCCAGACGGCGGGGCGACGGAGCTGCGTCAGGCGATTGCGCGGGTTTATGGCCTGGACGCCGGTCGACTGGTGTGTGGCGCAGGCTCCGACGAGTTGATCGGTCTGCTCACGCACGCCTATGTCGGCACCGGCGACGAGACGTTGTTCCCCGAACACGGCTTTCTGATGTACAAGATCGCCACGCTGTCGAACGGCGGCACGCCGGTCACGGCACCCGAGAAGAACCTGCACACCGATGTCGACGCGCTGCTGGCGCGCGTAACGCCGCGTACGAAACTGGTGTATCTCGCCAACCCCAACAACCCCACCGGCACGTACATCCCGTTCGACGAAGTGCGCCGCCTGCACGCCGGGTTGCCCAAATCGACGATCCTCGTCCTCGACGCGGCTTATTGCGAATACGTCCGCCGCAACGACTACGAAGCCGGCATCGAACTGGTCGGCACCTCCGACAATGTGGTCATGATGCGTACGTTCTCGAAACTGCACGGCCTCGCCGCGCTGCGCCTCGGCTGGGCCTATTGCCCGCCCGGCATCGCCGACGTGCTGAACCGCGTGCGCGGACCTTTCAACGTGTCGGGACCGGCCATCGCTGCCGGTATCGCTGCCATAGAAGATCGCGCGCACCAGGAGGCGGCGATTGCGCACAACGAGACGTGGCTGCCGTGGGTGACGGCGGAACTCGAAAAGATCGACCTGAAGGTCACGCCAAGCGTCGGCAATTTCATCCTCATCCATTTTCCGGCCACGGGGGCCAAGGCGGCGGCTGCAGCGGACAAGTATCTCAAATCGAAGGCGATCCTCCTCAGGGCGGTCGGAGCCTACAAACTTCCGCACTGCCTGCGCATGACGATCGGCACCGAGGCCGAGAACCGCGCTGTGGTCGCGGCGCTGCAGGCTTTCATGACGGGACGCGGCTGAGATGACACGAGGCAAGTTGCAGCACCCGCTGTTTCAGCGGGTGGCGCTGATCGGCATTGGGCTGATCGGCTCTTCGCTCTGTCATGCGATGCGGCGCGGTGCACTCGCCGGCACGATCGTCGGTTACGCGCGTACGGCCGAGACACGCGCCAAGGCGCTGCAGCTGGGGCTGATCGATCAGGCCTATACGACGGCAGCGGAGGCTGCACGGGACGCCGATCTGGTCATCCTGTGCGCGCCTGTTGGTGCGATGGGCGCGCTGGCGCTGGACATCGGGCCGGCGCTGAAACCGGGGGCCATCGTCACCGACGTCGGCTCGGTCAAGGGGGCCATCGTCCGCGACTGCGCAGGCCATATTCCGGCAGGCGTCCACTTCATCCCCGGGCACCCGATCGCTGGTACCGAACAGTCCGGCCCGGAGGCAGGTTTTGCGACGTTGTTCGACGGACGCTGGTGCATTCTCACACCGAACGACGCTACCGATCCGGCGGCTCTCGAAAGGCTCAAGGGCTTCTGGGAGGCCTGCGGCTCGAAGGTCGACATCATGACGGCGGAGCATCACGATATGGTGCTGGCGATCACCAGCCACGTGCCGCACGTGCTGGCCTTCAACATCGTCAATACTGCGGCCCATCTGGCGGAAGTGACCGATAGCGAAGTGATCAAGTTTTCGGCGGGCGGGTTCCGCGACAGCACGCGGCTCGCTGCGTCCGATCCGACGATGTGGCGCGACGTATTCCTGAACAACAAGGAAGCGGTGCTGGAAATGCTGGCGCGGTTCAGTGAAAATCTGTCGCTCATGCAGCGGGCGATACGTTTCGGCGATGGCGACGCCATTTTCAAGACGATCACCGAAGCTCGTGAAATTCGCCGTGGGGTGATCCAGGCAGGTCAGGATACCGCAGCGCCCGATTTCGGCCGCCGTGCCCCGCCCGACGGCGACGAGAAACCGGTAAAGCAGGCACCGGCGAAGTAGAGCCAGCGTTAACGGTGTGCCGGGATAAATTGGCGATGGCGGGCGATGAACCCGTCGCGGGGCTGTGCTATAGATGCGGCGTTGACACCTTTTTCCGGATCCCGCCGTGGCCGAACTGCAGTCGAAACGAATCGTGCTGATCATCGGCGGTGGCATCGCCGCCTACAAATGTCTCGAAGTGATCCGCCGCCTGCGCGAACGTGGCTGCGCGGTGCGCTGCATCCTGACGCGGGCAGCCCAGCAGTTCGTCACGCCGCTGTCGGTCGGCGCGCTCTCCAACGACGCCGTGCTGACCGATCTGTTCGACCTCGATGCCGAACGCGAAATCGGCCACATCCGCTTGTCGCGCGATGCGGACCTGATCGTCGTCGCCCCCGCAACCGCCGATCTGATGGCCAAGATGGCGGGCGGTCACGCCGACGATCTGGCGACCGCCGTGCTGATGGCCACCGACAAGCCCGTGCTGATCGCACCGGCCATGAACCCGCGCATGTGGGCGCATCCGGCCACCCAGCGCAATGCCACGACGCTGCGTGCCGACGGCATCCAGTTCATTGGCCCTAACGCCGGCGAGATGGCCGAGCGCGGCGAAAGTGGCGTCGGGCGGATGGCGGAGCCGGCGGAGATTGTGGCCCGCATCGCGCATCACTTCGGCGACGAGGCTTTGCACACGACGCCGGGCACGCTTGCCGGTCGGCACGTGCTGATCACCGCTGGCCCAACTCACGAACCCATCGATCCCGTGCGCTATATCGCCAACCGCTCATCGGGCAAGCAGGGCTTCGCGCTCGCCGCAGCCGCCGCCGCGATGGGCGCGAACGTGACGTTGGTGTCAGGTCCGGTTGGTTTGCCGGACCCCGCTGGTGTGCGCGTGCTGCGCGTCGAGACAGCGACCGAAATGCTGGCGGCCGCGACCGCTGCCTTGCCGGCCGACATCGCCATCTTCGCTGCCGCCGTCGCCGACTGGCGGGTGAGCAACGCGGCGGACGAGAAGATCAAAAAGGGCGCGAAAGCCGCGCTGCCGAAACTCGAATTGGTAGAGAATCCCGACATTCTCAGCGCCATATCGCACCTACCGCCCGGCCAGCGTCCGGCCCTCGTCATCGGCTTCGCGGCCGAGACCGAGCACGTCGTCGAGCACGCCCGCAAGAAGCGCAAATCGAAAGGCTGCGACTGGATCGTCGCCAACGACGTCTCGCCGGCGACCGGCGTCATGGGCGGCAATCGCAACACGGTGCATATCGTGACGGCGGGCGGCGTCGAGGACTGGCCGGAGATGGACAAGCAGAAAGTCGCGGATGGCTTGATCGCCCGGGCCGCCGCGCATCTCGAAGCGACGACGGGAAGCGCCTGAGGTCGTTCCGGCTCAGCTCGTTGCGATCGAGGTCGATGGCGGACGGCGGGTTATTCCTTGGGTTATTCCTTGGGTTGGTCCTTGGGCACGCTCGTCGTGAGTGCCAGTGCGTGCAGCACGCCGCCCATGCGGCCTTCCAGCGCCTCGTAGACCATCTTGTGCTGCGCCACTCGTGTCTTGCCGCGGAACGCTACCGTCTCGACGGTGGCGGCGAAGTGATCGCCGTCGCCCGCGAGATCGCTGATGACGACTTTGGCATCGGGGAACTTCGCCTTGATCAGGCTTTCGATATCGTTGGCGTCCATCGGCATGGGAGCGGGCTCGCTGTGCGGTCGAGACTGGGTCGGTGG
>JANYHP010000534.1 GCA_025359005.1 Hyphomicrobiaceae bacterium
CCGCGTCGTGCCACGCGGCCTCCAGCAGTATGTGCCCCGGCTCGTGCCGGCGCAGCACATCGTAGATGAGATCGGACGAGACAGTGACCTGACGGCCACTCTTTTCCTTGCCCGGATGACGTCGCTCGATCAGCCCGGCGATCACGGCGCACATGCGGAAGGTGCGCTTCATCAGGCTGGTTTCGGCAAGCCAGGCTTCCTGATCGTCGCCCAGCATGTCCTCGTCGAACAGGCAGGACAGATCGAGCCGACCGTCGCCGATCATGGCACCGAGATCGCCGAAGCCCCAGATGGCCAGCGCATAATCGCTGGCGACGAAGCCCAGAGGCGCGGCGCCCGCCCGATCCAACCGTCGCGTCAGCAGCATTCCCAGGGTCTGATGGGCGAGGCGCCCTTCGAACGGATAGGCCACCAGGAAATGTCGGCCGGCGCGGGGAAACGTCTCCATCAGCACATCGCCCTCGCCGGGAATGATCGACCGCTCGTCCTGCAGGCGCAGCCACTCGGCCACCGGCGCCGGCAAGCCACCCCACACGGAGCGGTCGGCAAGCATGCGCCGCACGCGGACGGCCAAGTGCGTCGACAGCGGAAAGCGTCCGCCGCCGTAGGTGGGCACCTTGGGGTCGCGGCCAAGCGCGCGCGTCACGTGCGCCTCCATCTCGCGCAGACCTTCGAAGCGCAGCACTTCACCGGCGAAGATGAAGGTATCACCTGGCGACAGCTGCTCGAGAAACCATTCCTCCATTTCACCCAGCACACGGCCGCCGACGATCGGCGGCGCCCCGCCCGCCTTTGCTGCGCGCGGCCGCCCACCGAGCCGCACCTTTATCATCGGCGCTTCCACAATGGTTCCCACGTTCAGCCGATACTGCTGGGCCAGGCGGGGATGCGACAGCCGCAACTTGCCGCCTTCGGCCGACCTTAACCGTGCAAAGCGCTCGTAGGATTTGAGCGCATAGCCGCCCGTCGCCACGAACGACACGACGCGATCGAAGGTTTCGCGCGTGAGGTCGGCATAGGGGGCCGCGCTGCACACCTCCGCATAAAGTACATCAGGGTCGAAGGGGGCGGCGCAGGCGGTCCCCCAAACATGCTGCGCCAGCACGTCGAGCGCGCCCGTGCGGATCATGCGGGCATCCTGAGCGCCTTCAGCAGCGGCCTGCTGCGCTGCCCGGCACTCCAGCACCTCGAAGCGATTGGCTGGCACCAGCAGCGCGCGGCTCGGCTCATCCAATCGGTGATTGGCCCGGCCGACACGTTGGATGAGGCGGCTGGCCCCTTTCGGCGCGCCGATATTGATCACCAGGTCGACGTCGCCCCAATCGATGCCGAGGTCCAGCGTCGAAGTCGCGACGACGGCGCGCAGGCTGCCAGCCACCATGGCCGCCTCGACCTTGCGCCGCTGCCCCGCATCCAGCGAACCGTGATGCAGCGCGATCGGCAGCGTGTCCTCATTGATCATCCAGAGTGCGCGGAACACCGTTTCCGCCTGGCTGCGGGTATTGACGAACACCAGCGCCAGTTTCGCGCCCTTGATGGCTTCATAGACCTCACCCATGGCGTACTGCGCGCTGTGACCGGCCCACGGCAGCGGTGCCTCGGTCTCCAGAATCTGGATATCCGGTGGCGCACCGCCGCCGATTTCCACCAGATCGGCCAACTGCAGCGCGTCGCCTTCACCGGTTTGCGGTTTGAGATAGGCGCGCAAGTCAGCCGGTTCGGCGACCGTCGCCGACAAGCCGATGCGGATATGAGCGGGCGCGAGGGTCGCGAGCCGCGCGAGCCCCAGCGCCAGGAGATCGCCGCGCTTCGATCCGGCGATCGCGTGCAATTCGTCGAGCACCACGGTCTTCAGCGCGCCAAACAGATGCGCTGCGTCAGCGTGGCTCAGCATCAGGGCGAGCTGCTCGGGCGTGGTGAGCAAGATGTCAGGCGGCTTGGCGCGCTGGCGCTGCCGCACCGCCACCGACGTGTCCCCCGTCCGCGTCTCGATGCGGATCTTGAGGCCCATTTCCGCGACCGGCGTTTCCAGATTGCGTGCAACGTCCGCGGCCAACGCCTTGAGCGGCGACAGATACAGCGTGTGCAGCAGCCGTCCGCGCGGCGGCCCAGCAGTCCGCAAACGCTGCAGGTCCACAAGCGACGGCAGAAATCCGGCCAGCGTCTTGCCCGCACCGGTGGGCGCAATCAGCAAGGTAGAGAGACGCTGTTCGGCCTTCTCCAGCAGGGCCGCCTGATGGGGCCGAAGCGCCCAGCCGCGGCGCACAAACCACTCAGTGAAGATGTCGGGCAGCACCGCCGGCACGACACCTCCGGTCGGCAAGAGCACCGCCCCTGGTTTGTCGCCGTCTCTGCCGGCCCCTTTGGGCCTGCGGCTCGATCGTCCCGCTGGTCCGGCCACGTGCCTATTCACCAAAAAACGTTGCGGCCGACCGGTTGGCCATGTCCTGTGCTAACTGTGCGTCGGCCCGGGGCTTGCTTGCCCCTCCTGTACCACAGCAGCCGCGAGCAGAACGTGTCGTTACCAAGCCCGGATCGTAGCCGCCGCCACATCCGACCTCAAACGGCCGCGCCGCTTTTGGCTGTTCCGCCGGCACCGGAGGTGGCGCCGACCCGTCGAACGGTCGCCAAGCTGGCCGCTATATCGTTCGTCGTCGGCTTGATGTTGATCTCGCTTGATATCACGCCTTCGAGCCTTGTGGCACTGTTCGACGACTTGGACGGTTGGATGTCGCAACTCGCTTCGGAAGCTGGGCGACTGATGCAAATAGTACTTGCCTGCCTATTAGCCGGTGGCGTGCTTGTGCTGCCCGCCTGGTACATCCAACGTCGGCGGCGTGTAGCCGCACTTTCTGACCCGACAAAGCGAGCCTCGTCACCCCAGCACTGATCAGGCCTATTCGTCCAGGGGCCGCGCGGCCCAAGCCTTGGCGTCGCGACCGACAAGTGCTGCCAGCGTCGCAGCCCCGCTCTCCCCGGCAACAGCCGCCGCCAGCGCCCGGCGCATCTCACCGATCAGCCCCGGTCCTTGGTAAATCAACCCCGTATAGAGTTGCAGCAGCGTCGCGCCGGCCCGCATCTTGGCGACCGCCGTCGCGCCCGAGTTGATGCCGCCGATGCCGATCAACGGCACGCTGCCACCTGTCAGTTCAAAAACACGCGCGAGCACGACCGTGGAGCGGTGGAACAGCGGGCGGCCCGACAATCCCCCCGCTTCGCCGCTACGGCCAGAACCGGTCGCACCTGGTCGGCTCAACGTCGTATTCGACACCGCAATTGCATCGACCTTGTGCGCCAACATGCGTTCGACGATGGGAGCAAGATCGGCTTCGGCCAGGTCCGGGGCGATTTTGACGGCGATGGGCTTCTTCGGCGCTCCCGCCGCCATGCGCGCCGCGCGCGCCGCCATGACGCGGCCAAGCAGCGCGTCGAGTGCGGCAGGCGCCTGCAGATCGCGAAGACCGGGCGTGTTGGGCGAGGAGATGTTGACCATGATGTAGCTGGCCACGTCATAGAACGTGTCGACGCCACGGACGTAATCGGCGGCCTTATCCTCGGTATCCTTGTTGGCACCGACATTGACCCCAACGATCCTGCCGACAGAGCCACTCCGCGCGGCGCGGGCTTTGAGCCGACGCAATGCCGCCGCGTGCCCACCGTTGTTGAAACCCAGTCGATTGATCAGCGCGCCTTGCTCCACCAGCCGGAACACGCGCGGCTGCGGATTGCCGGCCTGCGGCACGGGCGTGATGGTGCCGACCTCAGCAAAGCCGCAGCCCATGCCGAGCACTGCGTCGGGCACGCGCGCATCCTTGTCGTAACCAGCGGCGATCCCGATCGGGTTGGGAAACACCAGCCCCATGGCCGACACCGACAGCCGCACATCGCTCCCCGCGCCGCAGCGCGGGTAGACGCCAGACTCCAGCGCCCGCAGCGTCAACTCGTGGGCGCGCTCGGGCTCCAAGCCAAACAGCAGGGGACGGGCAAGCGAAAAACTTAGCGAGAGCATCAGAAAATCTCATCTGCAAATGCGTGCACGCCGTCACCGCCCAGCGGCAACGGTCGCCACCAGCATACCGCCGTCATCGGCAGCGGCCCATAGCAGTGGGGAAACAGCGCGCCGCCGCGAGAGGGCTCCCACCTCAGCGCCGTGCCCAACGCATCGGCATCGATTGCGGCTAGCACCAGGTCAGCGCGGCCGGCAAAATGACGGGCCGCTGTTTCACGCGTCTGCGCGGCTGTGGATAAGTGCACGAAACCGTCGCGCCGGTCGTCGACCGAACCAACGAATGCACCGTCGACGACGGCTGTGCGCCAACTCGTCTCATCGGCAATCTTGTAGATCAGCATGTTGGTCCAACGTGAGGCCGGCGCCTGTAACGCCGCGCTGATGGCTCGCCACGGGCGTACCAAACATATCGCGTGCACGCTGACAATGGCGGCCGTCTGAGGGGACGCACGCCGAAGCAAACCACCTGCATGTTTGCTCGCGCGTGAGTATCTCCCAAGTGCTCGAAACTGATTTCCGACGAAGAGTGGATTGCCTCGCGCGGCGGCCAGCGCCTATGAAGATGACAGTTCTGCGTCACCAAGTTCTGATCCACATGAAACGGTCCATCAATCGTCAGTTCGAGTCGCGCGCGGTCGCGATCGACGAACTGTTCGCGCCGCCCTTCATCTTCCGCTCGCCTGCGTTCCAGCGGCCCTTCGCGTGGGACTTTACCGACGCCGAGCGGCTGTTTGCCGACCTGCAATCCGCCGGCACCGAACGACCCGACGACGTCTACTTCCTCGGCGCGATCCTGTTGGTGCTCGCCCCCGGCACGATGGAAGCGCTGCCGACCAGCGCTGGTGCGTCCATCTGGGACGGCGAGGAGCACGTGTTCGAAATCATCGATGGTCTGCAGCGCATCGTGACGCTGTCGATCCTGTTGTCCGCATTTCGCGATCTGCTCGGCCGGGACGACCGTCCGCGGCCCGGCACACTGCTGCTCATCGAGGCGCTGCGCGGCGCCTTGACAACAGCGGCCACAAAGACGCCGCGCGTAGCGTTGCCGGGCGCCGACGGCGCCTATCTGAGCCATTGCCTCGGCGAGGCCGGCGCTTGCCTTGTGCCACCCCTGGCGACCGCGGTCTCCATGCCGCAGGAGCGCCTGCTCGGCATTCGTGATTTTTTCGTGCGCCAATTGCGCGGCATGGAGGCAGACGAACTGTCACGGTTCGTCGAATTCGTGCTGCGCAAGTGCGCGCTCGTCGCCATCAACACCACCACCATTGACCGCGCGTTTCACATGTTCTCGGTGCTGAACGACAAAGGCAAGCCGCTGACGCGCAATGACATCCTGAAGGCCGAAT
>JANYHP010000575.1 GCA_025359005.1 Hyphomicrobiaceae bacterium
CCGTCGGCGTCGCAGCCATCGAGCCCGATTGGACAAAGCTGTTGGCGCTGATCGGTGACAAGACGGCAGCGGCGCAGCGCACGATCCTCGACACCAATATCAAGATCCGCGACGTCGTTCGCCAAATCGAAGATCTCGCCAAAAAGCTCGCGACCTTGGCGCCGGCCCCCGAAGCGCGCACGGAAGTCAAAGTCTTCGTCAGCGCGGCGGCCACCACAGACGCCGATCTCATCGTGCGCTATCAGGTGGCGAATGCGGGCTGGACGCCGTTCTACGACGCGCGGCTCGCCACCGGCGCCAAGGGCCAGGCCGCGAAGATGCAACTGGTGCGCCGAGCAGCCATCCAGCAGCGCAGCGGCGAGAACTGGGAAGACGTTGCGCTGACGCTGTCGACCACGCGCCCGGCAGGCACCACCGCCGCGCCGGACCTGCAGATGCTGAGCGTCGATTATGCCGCCGAACGCCCGATACCCGCGCCCGTGGCCGCCGCCCCGGCAGCGCCGCCACAAGTGTTCGGCACAGTCGATGGCCGGGCCGGCTTTAGAGGGGCCGCGAAATCGGCCGCCGCTGATGCACTTGAAGAAGCGACGGTCGCCCTCGAGAAGGCCAAGGAAGTGTCTGCTGACGTCGAGGCACAAGGCTTCCAAGTGCTCTACGGCATTCCGGGCAAAGTCACGGTACTCACCACCGGCGAACAGAAGCGCGTGCAGATCGGCGCCGAGGATATCGAGCCGGCCCTCGTCGTGCGCACCGTGCCGCGGCTCGATCCGTTGGCCTATCTCTACGCCAAGCTGACGCTGCCGAAAACCAGCGGCCCCGTTTTGCCCGGCATGGTCTCGCTGTTCCGCGATGGCACCTTCGTCGGTCAGGGCCGCGTGCCGCAATTGGCCGCCGGTGAAGAGCACGAACTCGGCTTCGGCACCGACGACCAGATCAAGATCAAGCGCGTCGTCATCGAGGACAAGAAGGGGGAGAGTGGCGTCTTCACCACCTCGCGCGCCGAGGAGCGCAACTTCACCATCAGCGTCAGGAATCTGCGTGCCACAAGTGTTTCCGTTGTTGTGCTCGACCGCGTCCCCGTGTCCATGCAGCAGGATATTAAGGTCGACACCACCTTCCGTCCGCAGCCGAGCCGCAAGGATTTCAACGACCGCCGCGGCACCGTCGTCTGGGATCTCACCGTCGCGCCCGACCAGGAAACGCAGATCGCCTTCGGCTACAAGGTCACAGCACCTGCCGGCAAGCCGCTGCAATATCGCGAGCTGACCCCGCAGGACACCCAGCAGAACCAGCGCCTGCGGTTCTGAGCGCCGGCGCGCAATCCGTAGGGTGCAATACGGCTGAAACGCCTATTGCACCCTGCAGCGCGATACCCTTCCCTCTCGCGCGCAGCCGCCCTACATAGGCGGCATGAGTGATCCGGCTGCTTCCGAACAGGATATGAAAACTGCATCGTCTCCAGTCCCCACCGGACCGGAGGTGATCCAGGGCTATCTCCAGCATCTGCCAAGTAGGCCGGGCGTCTACCGGATGATCGATGCGGCCGGCGACGTGCTCTACGTCGGCAAGGCACGCTCGCTAAAGGCACGCGTCTCCAACTACGCGCGCACGGCGGGGCTTTCGAACCGCATCTTGCGCATGGTGATGGCCACCGCGACGATGGAGTTCGTCACCGTCCGCACCGAAGCCGAGGCGCTGCTGCTCGAGGCAAACCTCATCAAGCGACTCCGGCCGCGCTTCAACGTTCTGATGCGCGACGACAAGTCGTTTCCCTATATCCTTATCCGCCGCGATACAGCGTCCCCGCAGATCGTCAAGCACCGCGGCGCGCGTGGCGCCAAGGGCGATTACTACGGCCCCTTCGCGTCCGCCACGGCCGTGGTCCGCACCATCGCCATGCTGCAGCGCGCGTTCCTGTTGCGCACCTGCTCGGACAGCGTCTTCGAGGGCCGCACGCGACCGTGCCTGCTCTATCAGATCAAGCGCTGCGCTGGGCCGTGCACCAACGAGATCGCGCCCGAGGAGTACGCGCGGCTGGTCGCCGACGCCACCGCGTTTCTGCGCGGCGAAAGCCAGAACGTGCGGCGTATGTACCAGGAGATGATGGAGCACTCGGCGGCGCGGCAGGACTACGAGCAGGCCGCCAAATATCGCAATCGTCTATGGGCGCTGGCGCACGTCACTGCCGATCAGGTGATCAATCCCGATGGGGTCGAAGAAGCCGACGTGTTCGCCGCCCACCAGGAAGGCGGGCAGACCTGTATTCAGGTGTTTTTCTTCCGCACTGGGCAGAACTGGGGCAACCGCGCCTACTATCCCAAGGCCGACCGCAGCCTGGAAGCAAGCGCGGTGCTCGAAAGCTTCATCGCCCAGTTCTACGACGACAAGCCGGTGCCGCGGCTGATCCTGGCCAGCCATGTCTTCGAATCGCGCGCCTTGATGGACGAAGCGCTGTCCACGCGCGCCGGCTACAAGGTCGAAATCCGCGTACCGCAGCGGGGCGCCAAGTCCGACCTCATCGATCACGCCGTGCAGAACGCGCGCGAGGCGCTGGGTCGCCGCCTCGCCGAAACGTCGTCACAAGGCAAGCTGCTCGAAGCCCTCGGGGAGCGGTTCGGGCTCGCAGTTACCCCGCGTCGCATCGAGGTTTATGACAACAGCCATATCCAGGGCGCGCACGCCGTCGGCGGCATGATCGTGGCGGGCCCGGAAGGCTTCGTCAAAGGCCAGTACCGCAAATTCAACATCAAGTCGGAAACCCTGACACCGGGCGACGACTACGCGATGATGCGCGAAGTGCTGACGCGCCGCTTCAAACGGCTGCTCGTCGCTGAGCCGGCGACGCAGCCCGGTGTGGCGTTCGGTGTTGCAACACCTTTGCATGCTCTGCCGGTCGAAGAAATCTCGCGCATAGCCGTCGCCGGGCCGCCATCAGGCAATGAACGGGGCACCGATGCGATCGCGTTTGGTGTGCTGCGCGCCGATATCGAGACGCCGGTAACAAGCGCCAACACCGTTGGCGAAGATGACGACGGCGACACCTCCGCTCTCCTCGATGGACCCTTTCCGGATCGGCCCGACCTGGTTCTTGTCGACGGGGGGCTTGGGCAGTTGACCGTCGCACGCGAGGTCATGGCGGAGTTAGGCCTCACCGACATCACCCTGGTGGGCGTCGCCAAAGGGCCCGACCGCGATGCCGGACGCGAGCATTTCCATGTGCCGGGCCGCGCCCAGTCCTTCATGCTCGAGCCACGCGACCCGGTGCTGTATTTCGTGCAGCGCCTGCGCGACGAAGCGCACCGGTTTGCCATCGGCACGCATCGCGCCAAACGCTCAAAGGCGATGAGCCAGAACCCGCTCGACGAAATCGGCGGCATCGGGCCAACCCGCAAGCGCGCCCTAATGGCGCACTTTGGCTCAGCTAAGGCCGTCTCCCGCGCCGGTATCGAAGACCTCAAGGCCGTGCCCGGCATCAGTGCCGAAATCGCGCAGAAGATCTACGACTTCTTCCACGACCAGCGCGGGGCGTGAGAGCGTCCACGGCATTGCTTTAACCATATGATATGGTTAAGTTTTCAGATATTTCGGTTAATCGCGTGCAAGGCCCCTGCGAGGCTCACTGAGCGATTTCAGGAGGTTTTGGCCATCACCCTAGCCACCGACCCGGCGATCGCGCTCAGCGATCATCCTGGAGCATTCTGGAGGCATCCGGAGGGGTTAGTCTCGCTCCTGAGTCCGGCGAGGCGATGGGTGCTGTCCGAGGGCTGGAAAACAGCCGTCGGAGCGCTGTTTGAGGCAAGTCGAGAGGCCGGAACGGTTAACGCCAACGCGCGCCGCAGGGTCACCGTGCGTTGGCCGTGGTTGTGTTCAGCAGCCGCAGGCCGGCTGCGCGTTGATGATCATCTTCGGGCAGTTGTTGCGCGGTTTCAGATAGACGGTCTCGGACATCGTGTAGACGCCACCCGACTTCGGCCCGCCGTAGGAGTTCTTCATGTAGGTGTCGAACAGCGGCGGCTTGTAGCCGTACTTTACGTTGGCGACGATAACGAACTGGTCCGACTTGCTGACGAGGCCTGTCGGCAACACATAGGCCACGCCGCCACCGGCCTGGTTGGGACAGCTGCACGATATAGCACCGGGATTGGAGCCGTCGTAGGTGCAGACCCACTTCTGCTTTGTATCGGTATCGCTGGTCGTCGAGGTGCCGACGAGGTTCACATCAACCTTGAGGGTCGCCGCGTCGAACGGGGCCAGTAGATATTTGCCGACGTTCATGATGTCGAGCACGTTGGTGTCGTAGATGTCGCTGCTGGCGCGCGCGATGACGTCGCCCACCGTGCTGCCCACCTGCGTAACGCGCCGGTTAGCGGTCACCGCCTGGCTCATTTCGACCGCACCCAGGAACAGCATAGCCATGATCGGCACGATCAGCGCGAATTCAACCGCGGCGATGCCTTCTGCGCGCGCCACGAAGTGACGCATAAAGGCGTGGGCATGCACGCGCTGGCGGAACAGCAGGGGCTTCGACATGGGAGACCTCAATTCATACCGGTGGTCGGCAGTGGCGATGCGACAACGTCTGGAAGGCTGCGGATCAGTTGTACGGCTCGGTGCGGAAGGCAGCCGACGACTGGATGAGGAACGTGCCGTCGCTCAATTGCGGCAGCGGGAAGAACGGTAGTTTGGCGCCGAAGCCCCAGCCGTAGCAGAGCGTGACCATGACGGTGGTGTCGGAGGCACCGGCGTTGAATGCCGCCATGGCATCGGTGTTGGAAACCATGCCGTTCGTGCTCGTCTTGCAGTTCGGCTGCGTGATGCCGCTGAAGGTTGAACTCGACTGCACGAGCACGATGGAGTGGGCAAAGCAGTCGTTGTAGTTCACGGTCAGCTTGCAGATCTGCGTGCGAAACGCCGTTTTCAGTGCGTCCCCCGTAAGGCCCGCATAGGGTGAACCTGCTGCAGCCGTCTGGAAGGCGCCGGTGCGCATGTCGCGCGACGCGGTCCATACTGCGTTTTCAGCCGTGAAGACCCAGAAGAAGAGGTGGCAAACGCTGAGAATGCCGAACAGCATCATGAAAAACGGCAGCGCGATCAGGCCGAATTCAACAGCCGTCGCACCCTCTTCATCGCGGCGAAGTCGCCAGCCGAACACCTCAGAGCGCTTCAAGTGCCTCGCCATTGCCGATGTCATGATGCGTCACCTTCGACTTGTGATCCGGGATTGCCCGCGCCACGGCATGGCGCACGACCGCTGAGGCACGAACCATGCCGCCGGTGAGACCGAGTACATGCGCTGAGCCTAAAGGATGCGTAAAAGTCGATGATTCGCGCGCACGCCCTGCTCGCCAAAGCGCAAACAAGGTTGATCAATGATGAAACCACGATGCCAAAGTCGCGGCGAATGTCTCGTTTTGCGACATCTCTGAGGCGGGCGTCGCCAAATTGCAGCGCGTTCCTCCACAACATTTGATCGTTTCGCCCTTTGGCACGGCGCGCGAATCTGTTCGGCTGCCGTGCCGACATTCCCGGCCCGCCGATGCTGCAGAGGACGCCACCATGGCCAATTTTCCGACCCATATCGCAATCGGGACGCTTGTCAGCGGCACGCTCGCGACGCTGACGTTGGCGGTCGACGCCGTGTCTCCGGAAAATCTGGTCGCAGTGACCCTGGCCGGTGTGCTCGGCTCAGTTCTGCCCGATATCGATCTCAAGGAATCGCGGCCGGCGCGGGCGATGTTCTCCGGCCTCGCGGTGTTTTTCGCCTTCGCGGTTCTCTTTACGGTGGCCGGTCATTACTCGGTGGCGGAGATGCTGATCCTGTATGTCGGCACGCTTGTCGCCGTGCGCTACGGTGCCAAATATATCTTCTTCAAGATGAGCTACCATCGCGGCATCTGGCATTCGATCCTGGCGGCCGTCTTCGTCTCGTTCGTCACCGCGGCCGCCTACTTTTATCTGCTTAATCGGCCCGATGCCGTCTCGTGGCTGGCGGCCGGCTTCATGTTCATCGGCTACATGACGCATCTCACGCTCGATGAAATCTACTCGGTCGACGTGATGGATACGCGGATCAAGGCGTCGTTCGGAACCGCGATCAAGCTCGCGGATTGGAAGCACTGGGGCCATACCACCGCCATGGCGGCAGCAACCGCCGCAGCCTTTTTCATTACGCCGCCGAGCAACCTGTTTGTGAAGAACATCTCCTCGCAATCCATGTGGGCCAGCCTGCAAAAGCAGATGTTGCCCGCGCACGGCCATCCCTGGTTCGGCATCGACATCGGCCGCCTCGCTACCCGTTCGTCGCTGACGGGGGCCGGTGGCATTCCGACGTCACCGATTGCGACAGGCTCCGTCGCGCCGTCTGCCAAGCCCGCTCCGTGATTTGTATTCTGCGCTGACATATCTGATGCTGCGCGGGCAGTGGACGTTGCTTATGCTGCGTCAAGGAGGCCTGGAGTGTTCGTTTTTCATCGCATCGACGATGTCTACGCCTGCCGGCCTGACTTGATGCAGGTTCTCGCTGCAACCGAAAGCGCCGGGGTGCCGACCATCCTGGGTGTTATTCCGCAACGGCTGACGGCCGAAATGGCCGCTTATCTTTCTGCCCGGCCGCACTTCGTGATCTACCAGCACGGTGTCGATCACAAGAGCCGAGCCGTCTCCGGCAGCAAGGATGAGTTTCCCGCAACGCGCGACCGCAGCGACGTTGCAGCCTCGCTGGCCGAAGGACATGCGGCGCTGGTGCGCGCGGTGGGACGCCCCGTGCACGGTTACATCCCGCCCTGGAACGTCACCGCGCCAGCGACGCTGGAAATCCTCGCGACGCTCGGCTTTACCCACATTTCGGCGAAGCGCACTTATGGCCCTGGGGTCCGGCTTGCCGCGTTGCCGATCGCCGTCGATACGCTCTCGAGCTACGCCCCGCCTACGGCGCGCTCAGCCGATGCCGTCATGCAGTTGATCGCTCAGGAACGGCGGCGCGCGCCCGCTGTGCCCGTCGGTCTCGTGTATCACATCAAGGATCTGCCCGACGATCAGTTGGCAGGGATCGTCCAGGTGATCGAACGCTCCGCGGCGTTTGTGCCGCCT
>JANYHP010000598.1 GCA_025359005.1 Hyphomicrobiaceae bacterium
GGCTTCGTCGGCTCCACGGCGATTGCCGAGTACGTCTATTCGCGCGGCTGCGCAGCGGGCAAGCGCGTGCAGTGCTTCGGCGGCGCCAAGAACCACATGATCATCATGCCGGATGCCGACCTGGATCAGGCGGTGGATGCACTGATGGGCGCAGGCTACGGCTCCGCCGGCGAACGCTGCATGGCGATTTCGGTGGCCGTTCCGGTCGGCGAGCAGACCGCCAATGCGTTGATGAAAAAGCTGGTGCCGCGCGTCGAAGCGCTGAAGATCGGCCCCTCGACGAGCGCCGACGCCGACTTCGGCCCCGTCGTCACGAAAGAAGCGCTGGCCCGCGTCAAGAGTTACGTGGATATCGGCGTCAAGGAAGGCGCCAAGCTCGTGGTCGACGGCCGCGGCTTCACGATGCAGGGCTACGAAAACGGCTACTACATGGGCGGCTGCCTCTTTGATCACGTGACCAAAGACATGCGCATCTACAAGGAAGAAATCTTTGGCCCCGTCCTGTCGGTCGTGCGCGCCAAAACCTACGAAGAAGGCCTGAAGCTCGCCAACGATCACGAGTACGGCAATGGCGTCGCGGTGTTCACGCGCGACGGCGACACGGCGCGCGATTTCGCCAGCCGCGTACAGGTCGGCATGGTCGGCATCAACGTGCCGATTCCCGTGCCGCTGGCCTATTACACCTTCGGCGGCTGGAAGCGCTCCGGCTTCGGCGACTTGAACCAGCACGGGCCCGACAGCGTGCGCTTCTACACAAAAACCAAAACCGTCACGTCCCGCTGGCCGAGCGGGACAAAGGATGGCGCCGACTTCTCGATCCCGACGATGAAATAAGGGGCCCGCGAGGTCGGGGCGCGGCCAGGCAGGCAGGTTGGGTCAAGACGATCGACACGACACGCCTGCGACGCGCACCATGGGGTGACGATATCGACGATGCTTGTGGCCACACGTCATCTGATTCTGGTGCTGGGCGATCAGTTGTCGCCGAAACTATCGAGCCTCGAGGGTGCGGACCCGCGGCTCGATCGCGTGTTGATGTGCGAGGTTGCGGCAGAAGCCACGTACGTCAAGCATCACAAGAAGAAGATCGTCTTGCTGTTCGCGGCGATGCGGCACTTTGCAGAAGAGTTGCGTGCGGCCGGCTGGCAGGTCGACTACACGCACCTTGACGACACCACCAACACAGGCTCGCTCGGCGCGGAGGTGACGCGTGCGGTCGCGCGCCTGAAGCCGCAACGCGTGATCATCACCGAGCCCGGCGAATGGCGGTTGCATGCAGACATGGCGTCGTGGTCGACAAAACTCGACCTCCCGGTCGAGGTGCGCGCCGATACGCGATTCATCTGCGCGATCGATGAGTTCAGGACGTGGGCGCGCGACCGCAAGCAATTGCGCATGGAATATTTCTACCGCGACATGCGTCGAAAAACCGGACTGCTCATGGACGGCGATAAGCCCGCCGGCGGCAAGTGGAACTTCGACCACGACAATCGCAAGCCTGTTGCGGCCCACTTGTTCATGCCACAACCAGCGCGCTTTGTGCCGGACACGATCACGCAGGCCGCGCTGACGTTGGTGCAAGATCGTTTCGCAGACCACTTCGGCGACGCGGAACCCTTCTGGTTCGCGGTGCGACGGACAGATGCCGAGCGCGCCTTCGACCACTTCGTCGAAACAGCCCTGCCGCACTTCGGCGACTACCAGGACGCTATGCTGGACGGCGAACGGTTCCTGTATCATTCGGTGGTTTCCGCCTACCTCAACTGTGGCCTGCTGGATCCGCTCGCGATGTGCCGCAAAGTCGAAGCGGCCTACAGGGAACGTCGTGTCCCGCTCAACGCCGCTGAGGGCTACATCCGGCAGGTGATCGGCTGGCGCGAGTTCGTGCGCGGTATCTACTGGCTGAAAATGCCGGACTACGAGCACGCCAACGTCCTCGGTGCCGAGCGTCCACTGCCGGATTTCTATTGGACCGCCGAGACGGACATGACCTGTGTCCGCGCAGCGGTGACGCAGACCCGAACAGATGCCTATGCCCATCATATCCAACGCCTGATGGTGACGGGGAATTTCGCACTGCTCGCCGGCATCTCCCCGCACGCGCTGCACCGGTGGTATCTGACGGTCTATGCTGACGCGTACGAGTGGGTGGAACTGCCGAACACGCTTGGCATGAGCCAGTTCGCCGACGGAGGGCTGTTGGCCTCCAAGCCCTATGCGGCGAGCGGCGCCTACATCAACCGCATGTCGGACTATTGCGACGGCTGCCGCTATGACGTGAAAGCGCGCACGGGGCCCGACGCATGCCCTTTCAACCCACTCTACTGGGATTTCATCAGCCGGCACGCGCCGGCACTTCGCGCCAACCCGCGCATGGGAAACATGGTGCGCGTCTACGAAAAGTTCGACGCTGCCGAGAAACAGCGGATCGCGGCCACCGCCGCGGCGTTTCTGGCATCTCTTACAACAACTGGAGAATGGTCCTGAGGAAAGTCAGGAGTGCGAACGCTTGCGCCCGTGCGCGCGACTGCACCGTTCGGAGCAGGTTTTGACCTCATCCCATACCCGTGCCCAGACCTTGCGCCAGCGGAATGGCCGGCCGCAAACAGTGCATATTTTTTGCGGCAGGTTGGATTTATTTTTTCGGCGTGACGATCTTACTGTCATTCGACGGTCGCGGGTGGAAGAGTCGTTGATGGATTGGTCGCGCAGGCTTGGGTGGCAAGTCGACGTCTACAATCTTATCATGCAAGCGGAACTGGTGCCATGATCCTCGACGGACAAGACGATCTCACGCGCGACGTGCTCGCGGTGATGCAAGCGACGCCCGATCCGCGGCTGCGGGAGATCATGGTGGCTTTGTCGAAACATCTGCATGCGTTCGTGCGCGAGGTGCGGCTGACCGAGGACGAGTTCCGCGAGGCGACGGCGATCCTCAATGAGATCGGCAGCCTCGCGTCGGACACGCACAACGAGTTCGTGCTGATGGCGGGTTCGCTCGGCGTCTCATCGCTGGTCTGCCTGCTCAACAACGGCGACAATGGCGCCACCGAAACCTCACAGAACCTGCTCGGCCCGTTCTGGCGGCTGCACAGCCCGCGCACCGAGAACGGTGGCTCGATCCTGCGCTCGCCGACGGCGGGGCCGGCGATGTTCACGCGGCTGCGGTTCGTCGATCAGGCAAAAAAGCCCGTGGCGGGCGTCGATGTCGACATCTGGCACACCTCGCCCAACGGCCTCTACGAGAACCAGGACGAAGCGCAAGCCGACTTCAACATGCGCGGCACGTTGACGACGGATGCCAACGGCGAGATCTGGTTCCGCTCGGTCAAGCCCGCTGGTTACCCGATCCCGACCAATGGCGTCGTCGGCCGGCTGCTGGCCGCGCAACAGCGCCATCCCTATCGCCCCGCGCACATCCACGCGCTGGCGTTCAAGCAGGGCTACAAGACGCTCATCTCACAGATCTACGCCGACGACGACCCCCGCGTGCACACAGATGCGCAATTCGGCGTCACCCGCGCGCTGCTCGGCACGTTCGAAATGCACGATGCGCCGCATCCAACCGCCCGCGACGTGACCGCGCCGTGGTACTCCCTCGATCACACGCTGATTTTGGAAGCAGGCGCCGCCAAGCTCCCCAAACCGCCGATCAAGTAGTGCGCACGCTGCTCCCAAATCCACCCCAGACGGGTTTCAAAAGGGCTATGCCCTTTTGCGGGTTCAAAGGGCAGAGCCCTTTGGCTTTCTCGCCACGCTCTCCAGTCCCCTCCCCTACTTGATCCCCGCGCGCATGAAACTTTGCACGAACTGACGCTGGAACAGCAGAAAGCCCACCAGCA
>JANYHP010000605.1 GCA_025359005.1 Hyphomicrobiaceae bacterium
TCTACCACTGAGACCGTTCGACGGAGTAACACTGATGACAAGTGCCGTACTTGCGATCGACCAGGGCACCACATCGAGCAGGGCCATCGTGTTCGGCGAGGACTTAAGCGTGCTCGGCGTCGGGCAACAGGAATTCGCGCAGCATTATCCGGCTTCGGGGCTTGTGGAGCATGATGCGGAAGAGATCTGGGCGACCACGCTTGCGACAGCACGGTTGGCAATCGAGCGCGCGAAGATCGCGCCAGCACACATCGCAGCCCTCGGCATCACCAACCAGCGCGAGACGTGCGTCATCTGGGATCGACAGACGGGCACGCCGCTGCATCGCGCGATCGTCTGGCAGGATCGGCGCACCGACGACATTTGCCAGACCCTGAAACGCGAGGGCCACGAAGCGAACATCACGGCCAAAACCGGGCTGCTGCTCGATCCCTATTTCTCGGGGACCAAAATTTCCTGGCTGCTGGACGCGGTGCCTGGTGCGCGGGCACTCGCTGACGCGGGACGGCTCGCGGCAGGCACTATCGACACTTTCCTGTTGTGGCGCTTGACGGGTGGACGCGTGCACGCGACGGATGCGACGAACGCGTCGCGGACGCTGCTCTACAATATTCACACGGGCGATTGGGATGCGGATTTGCTGCGCCTCTTTCGCGTACCGCGCAGTATTCTTCCCGACGTCCGCGACAGCGCCGCCGATTTCGGCACGACCGATCCGGCACTGCTGGGCGCGGCAATCGCGATCCGCGGCATCGCCGGCGATCAACAGGCGGCCCTGATCGGGCAGGCATGCTTTCAGCCAGGCATGATGAAGTCGACATACGGAACAGGCTGCTTTGCTTTGCTCAACACCGGCACAACGCCGGTTGCATCGGCCAACCGATTGCTGACAACCGTCGCCTATCAACTCGATGGCCAAAGACACTACGCGCTCGAGGGTTCGATCTTCATCGCCGGCGCGGCCGTGCAGTGGCTCCGCGACGGCTTGAAGATCATTGCGGCCGCACCGCAGACGGCGGCGCTGGCGGCAGCGTCCGATGCCAATCAGGACGTGGTGCTGGTGCCGGCCTTCGTCGGTCTTGGCGCGCCCTATTGGAATGCCGATGCGCGCGGGGCCTTGTTCGGCCTGTCGCGCAATTCGGGACCGGCAGAGTTTGCGCGCGCTGCGTTGGAGAGCGTCGCGTTGCAGACCCACGATCTGCTCGCTGCCATGAAGCGCGACTGGACGGCGGAGGCGCGCACGGTGCTGCGTGTCGATGGCGGCATGGTCGCGAGTGATTGGACGATGCAGGCGCTGGCCGACATTCTGGACGCGCCGGTGGACCGGCCGGTGGTGCTCGAGACGACGGCGCTCGGCGCGGCGTGGCTCGCGGGGCACCACGCAGGCGTCTGGCCTGACCGGGAGGAGTTTGGCAAACTTTGGCGACTTGATCGGCGGTTTGTGCCGCAGATGGGCCGCGAAATGCGCCTAAAAAAACTTGCCAACTGGGACCGCGCGATACGGGCGACGTTGAGCTACGCAGGGGCGCTCCAGAATGCGCCGAACTGAAAACGGGCGCCCTTTGCAGGACGCCCGAGTTTACAGAAGTGTTCGGCACCTTCGCGTCCCGGGCTGGGTGCAGCCGGTCGAGGCCTTGGAGACCCGTGACAACGTGATGCGAACGGCGAAAACTTCGCGCAGTAATTACAGGCGATAACGGATCTGATCGGACCAGAAGCGCTCCAGGCGCACGAGCGATTTGTTGAGCGATTTAAATTCGTCGAAGCTGACTTGGCCGACCTGCTCGACGGTGCCGAGCTGGCGCTGATAGAGATCCTGCACGACCTCGCAGGCGTCTTTGCCTTTCTCGGTCAAGCTGACGCGGACGGAACGGCGATCGACGTCGCTGCGCTTGTAATGGATATAGCCCATGTCGACGAGCTTCTTGAGATTGTAAGACACGTTCGAACCAAGATAGTAGCCGCGCGTCTTGAGTTCGCCTGCGGTCAGTTCGCTGGAGCCGATATTGTAAAGCAGCAGGGCCTGCACGCTGTTGAGCTCGGAGCCGCCGAGACGATCGAATTCGTCCTTGATGACATCGAGCAGCAGGCGGTGGAGGCGTTCAATCAGGCGGAGCGCCTGGAGATATTCGCCTTCGACAACCGCAGCTTTGACTTCCGGCTTGGGCGCGCTCTGGCGCGCCACGTTCAACGCAATACTCATGGTGATACTTCCCTGTCTTTATCGTTCTGATTTGACGCCTGCCGGTATTCCGGCTTGAAAGGGAAGTTACCGGAAAGCTCCTAAGCCCCCCTTAAGTACATTGGTAAATGAACAATGACTTGATAACCGAACTCCTACGGATTTTCGGCCTTGCCGTGTCTCAAAATCGACCAGCCGCAATATCGGCACGTGTTCCGAGAGGGAGGTCGTCGTCCCTTCGCGCATAAAAGAGTGCATCGACCTGCTCGACTTCCGTGACGCTGTGCCGATGCCGCGCAATCCGATAGGCGAGGATGAGCGCGTCGCGCACATCGCTTTCGGCCGCAGCCCGAATGTGCCGCAGTGCCAGCTCGTGTTCGATCCTGGCGCTCTGCATGATGGCGTCGTGCGCTGCATGCGCCCAGGCTGCAGATGCGCCGTGCTCACGCTGCAACGCCGACAAGATATCATCCAATCGTGGCTCTGAAAAACAGCGGGAGCACGCGTCAAGATGATGCGCCATGGTTATCGGGCCAGGGTCGTGATGCAGGTCATCGAGCAAGGGATCAACGGGGTCGCCGTCAGAAAGTGCCGCAATGATTGCGGGGAACGCGCGCGACGGGATCACGTGACTGACAAGTCCCAACGCGTAGGCGTCGGCCGCGCCGATTGCTTGTCCGGTGAGCGCAAGCATGACGCCGGCGGCGTGCGGCAAGCGGGCCAACAGATGGGCGCTGCCGCCGAGCGGGAGTACGCCGTCCAAGCGATGGGTGGCCATCGAGACGCTAAAGTCGTCGCCGGCGACACGATGGGTCGTGTAGGCCGTGGCCCCGATCGCCCACGGCGACAGACGGCCCTCGATGAGCGCAATCGTCGGTTTGGGAAAACAATCGATGCGCCAGAGCACCGTCGCGAACGCGGCGGCGACGGCGTGACTGTCTGGACCCTCGAGTTGCCCCCGCGGCGCTGACGGTGGCGTCAGGCGTGGCGCTGACCGCAGCACAACCGCATAGAGGTCGGCCGAGCGCGACCATTGTGGAATGGCACCAAGCAGCCGCTCGGGCGCGGCCAGCCCCAAGTCATCGAGATTAATCACGACTGCCGCGCGGGACCGAATAATCCCCGGCGAGGCCATATTTTCCGGGCCCGCCATGATCTGATCGGCTTGATGATCCACAGGTTATCCTCACTCACGGCAGTGTCACAAAGCCTCGCGACGCGGCGGCAATTAACGGGTATACGGATTGCAACGTTGGCCCGCGTCACTGATTCGCTGATTGATGCGACGGTGTGATTGGGGCCTCATGGTGTGCGTTGCGCCCGGTTTCGGGTGTATGTTTGGACTCCCAGTTCGGTCATTGCGCGGCGCGTGCCGCCGTGGTGGCTTGGTTCGTTATCGATGTCCAGTCGGGTTCGCGTCACGGGCGTCACCGCTTAAAAGGTGTCGGCAATGGGTCGTTCGCTTCCAATCACGGTCGGGCCGGGCAAAACCCGGGCAACTCTGGCGGGTGCCGTCGTGCTCTGCGGATTGCTGCCGGCAGGTGCGGCGATGGGACAGACCGTCGCACAGCAATTGCGGCCAACGGAACCGCCGCCAGGCGTCGACACGGTTGCCCCTCCGGGCTGGAACGCTGCCGAAATCCAGATCGAGCAGGCGCGGTGCGCGCATATACTCAGGGGCTTGGACGTGGTCGTGCGGCCTGCCTCGCCGATGCGCGAAAATGCTTGCGGCGCGGCTGCACCAGTTGAATTGATCAGCGTCGGCAAATCACCACAGGTGACGTTTTTTCCGACCGCTACGGTGACCTGCGACATGGTCGCGGCCCTGCACAAGTGGATCACCCGGGACCTGCAAGGCTTGGCCCGCAAACATCTTGGCAGCGAATTGGTGCGCATCGACACCATGAGTTCGTATTCATGCCGAACTGCCTACGGTCGCAAGAACGCGCGCCTCAGTGAGCACGGCAAGGCCAATGCCCTGGATATCCGATCTTTTATGACCGCCACGGGCTCCAACAGTGAAGTGCTGGCCGACTGGGGGCCGACGGGCCATGAGATTGCGACGCAGGTTGCTGCCGCGAAAAAGCAAGAGGCCGACAGAGCCATGGCGGCAGCGCTGGCGGCCAGGACGCAACCGACGCAAGGCCGACAGAGCCCGGGGCAGCAGCCACCAGGAATGATCGCGGACGCCCCGGTTCAATCGAGCGTGGCGACGGGCAGCATCGGCCGGGCGCCCACCGGACAAGCTGACCAGACGCGGCCCAGCATCGCACTTGGCCCGCGCGGGAGTTCGCCGTTGGGGCTGGAGTTGCCATCGGCCAATGACACGGGCCTTGGGCTCTCAACCGGCATCGGGGCCCCCTCTCGTCTGGGCGGCCCCAAGGCACCGCTGATCGCTGACGCTGGCGGACGGACGGATTTCCTGCGGGCCGCCCACGTCTCGGCGTGCAAAATCTTCGGCACCGTGCTGGGGCCAGAAGCCAACGCCGCCCATCGCAACCATTTTCACGTCGATATGGCGGAGCGGAAGATCAAATCGATCTGCGAGTGAGCCTCCCCCTCGGAAGTGCCTCATTGCGGCCCCACTGGCGCCACGGAATACGGAAACCTTCGTCATCCATGATGACGCCCTGGCGATAGCGCTTTAGGGTCGTTGAGCGCTTGGCGCGCGACGACTGGCGCCGAACGACCGGCACGGCAGGGTGGGAGATCGGACGCGATGGCGAAGATGAAGCAATCCGAGGTGGCGCCGACTGCCATGCATCGGACCATGTCGAAGCCCGGCCGCTTCATTCTGAATATGGTCGTCTTCGTCATCATCGTTGCCATGGTCGGCTTCTTAATCCTACCGACGATCAAGACCGCGGTTCTCACCAATCCGTTTCTCAATGGATTGATCGTCTGCGTGTTTGTGTTCGGTATTCTTTATTGCTTCCTGCAGGTGCTGCGCCTCTATCCCGAAATCCGTTGGATCAATGACTTCCGCATCGCCGATCCGGGCCTGAGCCAAGGTCCACAGCCAAAACTTCTTTCGCCGATGGCGAATATGCTGCGTGACCGGCGCGGCACATTTTCACTCTCAACGACGGCGATGCGCTCGCTTATGGACAGTATCGGGGCGCGCCTCGACGAAGCGCGCGACACCGGACGCTATCTGGTCGGATTGCTGGTTTTTCTTGGCCTGCTTGGGACGTTCTGGGGCCTGCTCGATACGATCAGTCAGGTCGGCAACACGATCGGTGCGCTCGACACCAAGAGCGGCGATTCGACGATCGTCTTTCAGGAACTGAAGGATGGGTTGGCTGCCCCCTTGAAAGGCATGGGTACGGCGTTTTCCGCGTCGTTGCTGGGTTTGTCCGGGTCGCTGATCCTGGGATTCCTCGAGTTGCAGGCGAGCCATGCCAGCGCGCGGTTCTACAACGAACTGGAAGAATGGCTTTCGACGAACACGCAACTGAGTTCAGCCGGTGGCAACTCGGATGAGGCGAGCCGCGACCTGACCAGGGCACTGGTCGATATGCAGCACGCGATCGCCGAACTCAGCCAGCGACTCGGAGCCGGTGGGGGGGCACTGCCGGCCGGATCGGGGGTCGCCGACGAGAACGTGCGCAATCTGGCCACCGGTGTCGATCAATTGCTGCTGCAGATGCGTGCTGAACAGCAGGTTGTGCGCCAATGGGTCGACGAACAATCGGCGCAACAGTCTGAGGTCTCGTCGGTGCTGAGGGATCTGGCGCAGACAATCAAGCGCGGCGTGCAGTAAAGGCGGCGAACGCGGGAGATTAGTTCACATGGCAATGGGACGTGGCCGGCGGCGCGAAAGTTATGGCGAGTTCTGGCCGGCCTACGTCGACGTGTTGTCGACGCTGTTGATGGTACTGACGCTGTTGCTGTCGATCTTCATGCTAGCCCAGTATTTTGTGAGCCAGGAGGCGAACGGCAAGGACACGGCGCTGCGCCGGCTGACACGGCAAATCTCGGAACTGACGTCGCTGTTATCGCTGGAGAAGAGCAAGGGGAAAACTAGTGGCGACGAACTCGCCGCGCTGCAGGCCTCGCTCGCCAGCATCAGGGCGGAAAACAGCCGCCTGGGTGGATTGCTCGGCATCGATGGCGACAAAGCCAAGACCGCTGAAGCGCGGGCGATCACCGTCACGAAAGACCTGGACACGCAAAAGACGATCTCGAACGAGGCGCTGGCCAAGGTCGATGCGCTCAATCAGCAATTGGCCGCGCTGCGCCAGCAGATGTCCGCCATCCAGGAGGCGCTGGCCGCCGCTGAAGCCAAAGACAAGGACAGCCAGACGCGCATCTCCGACCTCGGTGCGCGGCTGAACGTCGTGCTCGCCAAGCAGGTGCAAGAGTTGCAACGCTACCGTTCCGACTTCTTCGGCCGCCTGCGCGACCTGCTGCGCGACCGCAAGGATATCCGCGTTGTGGGTGACCGTTTCGTTTTCCAGTCTGAGGTTCTGTTCCCGTCAGGGCAGGCCCAGATGACGGTCGAGGGCCTTGCTGCCATCGACCAACTGGCGGCCGCCATCGTGGAGCTGGAAAAGCAGATTCCGAAAGAGATCGACTGGTCGCTGCAAGTCGACGGGCACACCGACGGCCGGCCGATCAACAGCCCGCAGTTCCCATCGAACTGGGAGCTTTCGAGTGCACGCGCAACATCTGTGGTCAAATACCTGATCAGCCGGGGCGTCTCGGCGCGACGACTGGTCGCGGCCGGCTACGGCGAATTCCAACCGCTGGAAGACGGCACGACGGACGACGTGCTGCGCCGCAATCGCCGCATCGAGCTGAAGCTGACCAACCGCTGATCGGTTGCGTTGCAAAAGACTGGCTTCGCAAGTGCACACCAACATTCGGCATATGTGAGGTTATACGCGCCACGTGCCTAGTTTCAGTCACACGGCCGTGCTACTTTAGGGGTAATAAAAATAAGGGCTTTGGGGCACTTTGGGTTCGTGCGCGTCGGCGCGCCAATATGGTCAAGCGGTTGTGTACCGATGACGAATTGGCCAGTTGGACACGAGCGGGTTCAAGTGAAGGTACGCAGCAAATGCTGGCGTTGAATGGCTTGTCTGTTGGATGAGCCTCAGCCGTGCGGCATGCGGAATTTGCGCGTCAACAGGAGGCCCTTATGTTGCTCAGCAAGCGTTGCCCCCATACCGATGTCCTCAATTTTTATGATGCGTCGGAGCCCCACATCGCCATCGGCTCGATTACGAAGTGCGGCAGGTCGGCCGTAACGACGGGCTATGCATGGCGCTTCCATGAAGCCGACAATGTGCGGTCGGGCCGCGCGCCAGACGTTTTTTCGGCTGAACGCGATCTGCGCGCGCTGCTCTTTTCGGTAACCGCTGCACGCGAGATCGCGCACCGCTGCGAGCGCGATTGATAGAAATCCAGGCGAGGTGACTGGGGCCGCGCGCGTCGACGCGCGGTAGGAGTGTTGTCGATTTTGGCCGCTGCTCCTCGGGTCCAGTCTTCAGGGCATAGCGTTCGCAGCCGACGTGGGGCACGATAGGTTGGCGTGACCTGCGTAAAGGACCGGCGCGGGAGCACCCAAACCAATCAGCGACGTGGCATGCATGGCGACATTGTTTGCACTGGCAATGGGCCGTGATTTGGGTAGCAGGCTGCGGGCGACGTAGGCATGACCCAGAAGGCATCCCCAACAGAGCAACCGACCGCGCACGTGGTTGGCAGTATCAATCGTGACATTGTAGCTTACGCACCGCGGTTGCCGTTGCCCGGCGAAACGGTACTGGGCACCCACGGCGCCCTCTTCCCCGGAGGCAAGGGCGCCAACCAGGCCGTAGCGATTGCACGGCTTGGGACGCCTTGCCGCTTGATCGGCAATGTGGGCGCCGATGGCTTCGGGTCCGAAATGATCACTTTTCTTCAACACGAAGGTGTCGACACGTCGGCAATCGTAATGCTGAAGGATGCGGCGACAGGGTTTGCGCTGATCACGGTGGACGCAGCATCGGAGAACTGCATCACGGTGGTGCCTGGCGCGAACATGTGCTGGTCGCCGGGGCGCCCGGAGTTGCAGGCCCAGCGCGGTGATATCGTGCTGGCGCAGCTCGAGGTTCCCCTCGACGTGGTAACGGCGGCGTTCCAATTGGCGCGGGCAGCAGGTGCCGCGACGGTGCTCAATCCGGCGCCGTATCAGGCGCTGCCGGAGGCGCTGCTCGCGGTGACGGACACCGTGATCCTGAACGAGACGGAACTAGCGGCACTGGCGGGCGTGGCGGGTGCCATCGATACCAACAATGAGGCAGCTGTTTCGCAAATGGCGGCCAACGTGCTCGGGCGCGGGCCGACTGTGGTGATCGTCACGCTGGGCGCGCACGGGGTGCTGGTGCACGGCACGGACTTGGGGACTGCCCGGATTGCAGCGTACGTTGTCGCCGCGCGCGACACGACAGGCGCGGGAGACTGCTTCGTTGGGGCTTACGCCAGTGCGCGGTTGCGTGGGCTCGAGGTCATTGAAGCGGCCCGCTTTGCCAACGCGGCTGCGGCGTTGAGCGTGATCCGCGATGGTGCCGCGGCGTCGTATCCCAGGCGTAGGGACGTGGAGGCGCTGCTGGGTGAAAATGGGAACAGCCACCATTTTTCGTCGTAGCCGAGGCCGTATGATCGGTCGCTTATGGAAAATGGTGACTGTCTCCATTTCCGCCCATGGCGCCGCGGAGGGCTTTGGAGAGGCGGAGCACGCGGCCGGCAAGGCTCACGAGAACGACGGTGACTTTGGCCTCGAATACCGTCGCGCTGTCACGCCGGATGCGCTGATCGAGAACGAGCGACGCCGCGCCGAGGTCTTGCACACGCGTCGTCACTTCGAGAATGTCGTCGATGCGGGCGGGCTTCAAGTATTCGAGGTGCATGCGGCGGACGACGAAGGCGGCGGGCTCGCGTGCCGCCTCGCCGTCCATCAGGGCGCGATGATCATTGCCAAGCAGGCGCAGGAAGTCGCTGCGGCCACGCTCGCACCAGCGCACGTAGCTGGCGTGATAGACGAGGCCGGAAAAATCCGTGTCCTCGAAATAGACGCGGACAGGCAGCACGTGCATACGCCCGGACTGCTCGTGCACAATGCGACCGGCGAGATCGGGCCAAGTGCTGCTCACGATTTCTCGGCCACGTCGACGGTGTAGTTCAGGAACATGCGACCGCCGTCGGGGAAGATGGTCTGGCCCGTGACGTAGCTGGCGTCATCGCTGGCAAGGAAGGCCGCAATGGAGGCGACCTCGGATGGCTCGCCCATGCGGCCGAGCGGCGTGCGGCCCAGGATCTTCTTCATGGCGGCGGGATTGTCTGCGACGGCCTTGACGATGTCGGTGTTGATGGTGCCGGGGCCGATGGCGTTGACGCGAATGCCGTACTTGGCGAGGCTGACGGCAGCGGCCTTGGTGATCTGCGCGATGCCACCTTTGGAGACAGAATAGGCAACGTGATCGTGCAGGCCGAAGTGGGCGTTGACCGAGCTCATGTTGATGATGGCACCGGGTTTGCGGCCGGCCTTGACCTGGGCGACCATCTGGCGGGCGGCGCCCTGGGCGACCATGAAGGCACCGCGCAGATTGACACCGAGCACACGGTCGAATTCGGCGAGCGACAGATCGAGGAAGTCGGCGCTGTCGATGACGCCGGCGTTGTTGACGGCGATGTCGATGGCGCCGAACGCCTTGACGGCGGCGGCGAGCATGGCAGCCACCGCTTCGGGCTTGGACACGTCGCAGGCGACACTTTCGGCGCGGCCGCCCGAGGCGACGATGGCCTTGGTGACGG
>JANYHP010000622.1 GCA_025359005.1 Hyphomicrobiaceae bacterium
TTGATGGCGGCAACCTTGTCCTTGAGTTTACGCAACTCAGCCGTTGCATCCGCCTGGCTCATGAGGCCGCGGCGGCCGAGGCGCACGTCCGCGGCGAACAGGCTTGAATCGCCCAGCCCCGTGCCCATGCCGGCGAGGAACTTGTCCGCCACGCGGCGCGCTTCCTGGGTCAGGTCGAGCGGCGGCGGCGGGCTGCGCGGCGTGCCAAAGCCCAGCCACGCGCCGCTGGTGGCGGCCAAGGCCAACGGGCCGACGGTCAGCGCCAGCTTGCCGCGCCGGGTGGCGAAGAAGGCGGGCCGGGTGCTCTGGTAGAGGGCGATCGGCTTGCCCGAAGGCGGCATATAGCCCTTCAGCAACCCAAGCCGGGCGAGGCCGCCGAAAATCGCGGCGTGATCATCGATCAAAGCGACGTGGCTTGTATCAAAAGGCGTCGGCAGGTCGGAGGGTTCCACATCCGGCGTGCGCACCTGGATCAGTTTGCCGGCGGTGCGCGCGCGCTCGGCCTCCGACAACACATAGTCCGAGCCGACCGACTCCGGCGTCCAGACGACGATGGCGGCCTTGCATGCCCGCAGTTCGAGCTGGATGCGCTGGCGGAAGGATTCGCCGGCCAGCATATCCGCGTCCCACCAGACGCTGAGACCTTGCGCCTCGAGCTCATGGGCGAGCGTCTGGGTCAGCTCGGCCCGTGCCTTCGAATAACTGATGAAAACGTCTGCCATGGCGCCCCCCGGAAATGGTTGAGATGGCGGTGAGCGTGATCGCTATCAGGGCATCGGCCGTCCGTCCAATAAGGTTGGATTATGCCGCGCGAACGCTGGCCAGCGACGCCGTATCCCCGCAGTTTGCCGCACCGACTTTGGGCTAAACACGGCGTGCGGCCTCTTCTCGGCGACCGCGGTTCCTGCGATGAAAACGCAGTGTGCAGCCAGAAACGGTGGTATGGTGATAGGGTGCGCACCCAGCTGGATGCCGCCGTGTTCCGCGTTTGTCGCTCATCCATCCTGTTGCTCGTGCGCCCTTGCGGCCTATACTTCATGCTGGCCTGTCGTCTCCGCTCGCCGGTCTGCCCTTGGGGAACTCCATGCAGAAACTCGTCGATCCAACCTCCGCCTACCTCGATGCGCACGCGGCCGTCGCCGCCAACCCCGATGCGGTGACCCGCAACATGCTCAAGCTGATGGAGCAGTCGGGTGCGATCATGGGGCAATTGATCGAGAAGGGCGTGGCGACACGACCCGCCATCCCGCCCAACGGTAAAGAGGCAACGGAGGCTGCCAAAGTCTGGGCGGAGGTCGGCCAGCACTGGATGAGTGACCCCAGGAAGCTCGCCGAGATGCAGGCGCAGCTGGCTAAGGGCTATCTGCAGCTCTGGCAGCACACCACCCAGAAGATGCTCGGCCAAAGCGCGCCGGACGTCGCCAAACCCGAGGCCAGCGATAACCGTTTCAAGGACCCCGAATGGCAGTCCAACCCCTACTTCGATTTCTGGAAGCAGGCCTACCTGCTCACCTCGCAGTGGGCGACGTCGACCTTGGACCAAACGCAGGGCCTCGACGAGCGCACGCGCATCTACGCTGAATTCGCGCTCAAGCAGATGCTGTCGGCGCTGTCGCCATCCAACTACCCCGGCACCAACCCCGAAGTCGTGCGGGCGACGCGTGAGAGCAACGGCGCCAATCTCGTCGCCGGCATGGACAACTTCGCGCGTGACCTGGCGCAAAGCGGCGCGACGCTGAAGATCAGCCAGACCGACACATCGGCGTTCGAGGTCGGCCGCAACGTGGCCACCACGCCCGGCAAGGTCGTGTTCCAGAACGACCTGCTCCAGCTCATCCAGTACACGCCGACGACCGAGAAGGTCTACGCGACGCCCTTCGTCATCGTGCCGCCCTGGATCAACAAGTTCTACATTCTCGATCTGACGCCCGAGAAGAGCTTCATCAAGTACGTTGTTGATCAGGGCTTCACGGTGTTCGTCGTCAGCTGGGTCAATCCCGATGCGCGGCTCGGCAACAAAACCTTCGAAGACTACATGACCGAGGGCTTGATGGTGGCGGCCGACGTCGCCAAGCGCGAGTGCAAGAGCAAAAAGGTCAACATTCTCGGCTATTGCATCGGCGGCACGCTGTTGGCGACGACGATGGGCGTGCTGGCGGCCAAGGGCGAGGAGGGCTTCTCGTCGGCGACATTCCTGGTCGCCCAGAAGGATTTCACCAAGGCCGGCGATCTCAAGCTGTTCATCGACGAGAACAGCCTGCAGTCGATCGCCAAGCTGATGGAGGAAAAAGGCTACCTCGACGGCGCGCGCATGGCGACGGTGTTCAACATGCTGCGCTCCAAGGATCTGATCTGGCCCTACGTGGTCAACAACTACATGCTCGGCAAGAAGCCGCCGGCCTTCGACCTGCTCTATTGGAACCAGGATTCGACGCGCCTGCCCGCCGCCAATCACAACTTCTATCTGCGCGAGTTCTACCACGAGAACAAACTGGCGCTCGGCAAGCTGGTGATCGGCGGTGTCCGCGTCGAGCTCGGCAAGGTCAAGACGCCGGTGTTCGAACTGGCGACGCGCGAGGATCACATTTCGCCGCCCAAGTCGGTTTATACCGGCGCCAAGATGTTCGGCGGCCCGGTCGAATTCGTGCTCGCGGGCTCCGGCCACATCGCCGGTGTGGTCTCGCCGCCCGGCAAAACCAAGTACCCCTACTGGACCAACAGCCGGCCGCTGTCGCATCCCGACTGCGTCACGCTGGATGCGTGGCTGGCCGGCGCCGAAGAGGTCAAGGGCAGCTGGTGGCCCCACTGGATCGAGTGGCTGGCGCAATACTCCGGCGCCCAGGTCAAGGCCCGCCAGCCCGGCGAACGCCTCGGCGTCCTCGAAGACGCTCCCGGCAGCTACGTCAAAACTAAGGCCTGATGGGGCAGGGTAGGTCGGTGCTTCGGAATTCGCGAACAATAATCGCTGCGAAATCCAACGATCACAGCCCTATCCACCATCATGGCCGCGCAGGCGGCCACCCACGACAAGCCAGCGGCGAGAGCACGCAGGAAACGCGAGGAAACCAACGCTTCTTTGCTTTGCCATCAGATGCAAACTAGTGCAGCGCACATGACGTTTGGTACCCGTTTGCGGCAAGACTGGTGACCAAACGTCAGATGCAAAAGCTGCACTTGAAACCTAATGTTGCTAGTGTTCCTTATGGCGCTGACATTTGCTCACCAACATGCCGCGAAGGGAAGCAAATGTCAGCGCCGGAACACTAGGAACTTGTCGTGGGGGGCCGCCGTCACGCCCCGCGTGCATCTGCACGACGCGGCCATGACGAAAAAAGGTGATTTGTGCGCGGTGAAACACAGCACTTGTTGCTCGGCAAGGCCTTAGGTTCAGCTCGCTTCCGCGACCCTTTGGGTGGAGCGAGGCGTGCCTTGGGTGTGAAATTCGGCAGCCCCACAACGGAGGGTCAGACCCATGGGTCTGCCCCCAACGCCCAGCACCGCGCCCTCACTAATCCCGCAGATACGGGCACAGCTTCCGCTCGCCGCCGTAGGTGGTGTACATGCCGGTGCGCGGTTCAAACGATTTGAAATAGCGGATGCACAGGTCGCGCGGATCGCCGGCATAGCTCGCTGGATAGTAATAGGGGCCGTCATAGGCATACGTGTCGTAGTAATAGCCGCGACGGGGCAGATAGCTGCTGTTGGTGATAATCACACCGGCAGCCACCGCCGCGCCGAGGCCCAGCCAGACACCGGGGCCACGCCATCCGCGACCGCGATAGGCGTATCCGGGACGATAACCGAAGCCGCGACGATACTGGACCAGATCGACGGCCGGTGCAGCGGTGGTGACGGCTGCGTGGTCAAGTGCGCCGGTCATCGGCGCGGCCTGTCCGGCGCCTGCTGACACGCCCAATGCGATGATGGCGCCTGCTGCGAGAAGTTTCAGGTTCATGCCGATACCCAGGGTTGACGATAGGGATTGATGCGAAGGTAACGCATCAACCGGCGCGCTTCCGTCGCGGGCACTCCCACTCACGACTAGGGACGGTGACGCCTGCGATCCGGCAGCAAAAAGCAACGCCATGGCAATTCTTGGGCGGCAATTCTTGGGCGGCAATTCATAGGCGACATTACTTATGCAACGCGACCCTGCCACCGCCCCTTGAGAGCGTCGCGCAGGGCCACGCTTGCCGTCGCTTTAAACCGACAGCTTGGTGCGGGTTGCCGCCCCGATCTCACCGTCGGGCGCAATGCCGGACTTTTTCTGGAACTCGCTCACCGCCCGCTCGGTGTCGCGGCCGTAGCGACCATCCGGTTTGAGGGTATAGCCCTTCTTGACCAGCACCTCCTGCATGACCTTCACGTCGTCGCCTTCGTCGTCGCGGCGCAGCGTGCGCTCGGTGACGATGACCCCGGTCGTCGGCTTGGCCACGTCGACCTGGCTGCGTCGGGCAAACAGCGCAACCTTGTTGTGCGTGACCGGGCAATTAAAGGCCGTGCACGCGCCGTTGCCGGTCAACTGCAGGTAGGCGTTGGTGCGCGAATAAACGCGGCCGAGCAGGCTGGTGCCGTAGCGCAGGCGCGCATTGGGGGCGAGATAGACGGTCTTGCTCATGACGTCAGTGCCGGAGGCAGGCTCGGCGGCGGCTGCAGGCAAGATCGCACCACCAAAAGCCGTGCCGGCGACCACGGCGAGTGCCGCGATGCGGGCCAGCATCTCAGAGTTGGCTTTGCTGATTGTCTTGGGACGCGTGATAGACATGGCTGTTGCCTCTCTCCACAGAAACATGAGCGGCAGCCGGCTGGCCCCGAACAGGGCGACGGCGCCGTCGTCAACTATAACACTTATTCCCCAAATGCGGCGAATTGCTGCCGACCCCGTGACAATTCAGCATCCGGGGTGTGGCCTCAGCCGGGGTGCAATCCGCCGGACCCATTGCCGGTACTCAACAAGGCGCTGTCCGTGAACGATGCTGAAGTCTGCACCCAGACGGCGGCGAGCACGCGGCTCGCGCACGGGCTGTTGCCGTATCGATCGTCGGCTCGGTGCCATCAAAGAGAGCTGGCGAGGTATCTCGTGGCCACTCCGTTGAACCTACGCATCCAGCTTTTGGGGCTGGGGAATCGCATGACCGAATTTACCCCTCCTCTGAAACGGTGCTTTCCGTCCCAGGCTGCGAGGCGGCGTCTGATGCGCATGGAGTTCTTGGCTCGTCTTCAGGGCCCCTGCTGTACGGTTTCGTCAGCCCCAACAGCGCCTTTAACCGCGACAGGATTTGCCTGCGCACGCTTGAACTCCATCGTGCCATCCTCTAGCGCGCCGAGCCGCAGCATCATGATGTCCTTGGCGTAGTTCTGGTTCAGCCGCCATGGCTTCTTCGAGCCCTGCATGGGGACTGTGCCGGCCGCCCGCTGAATGTATCCAGACGAGAAATCAACCCACGGCTCCGGCTTTACCGTCGGGTCATTCAGGCGCGGCGTGCATTGCTGAAAGCCCTTCTTGTCCATGTGATTGAGCAAACGGCAGATGTACTCGCACGTCAGATCGCATTTGAGCGTCCAAGAGGCGTTCGTGTATCCGATGGCGGCGGCGAAATTGGGCACATCGGAGTACATCATGCCCTTGTAGTTTATGAGCTTGGCTGGATCGACGCGCGCACCATCGACGGTCAATTCCAGATTGCCCAGCACCTGCAGCTCAAGACCGGTTGCAGTGACGATCAGATCCGCTGGGATTTCCTCGCCACTCTTGAGCGTGATGCCGGTCTCGGTGAACGTGTCGATGTGGTCCGTCACCACCGACGCGCGGCCGTCGCGGATTTCCTTGAACAGGTCACCATCGGGGACGAGGCAGATGCGTTGGTCCCACGGATTATAGCGCGGCGTAAAATGCTTCTCGACGTCATACTTGGGACCAAGCTCGGCACGCACGCCGCTCAAAATAAGGGCCTTGATGCGATCTGGTCGCTGTTTGCTCCGAGCGTAAATGAACATGCCCCACATCACGTTCTTCCAGCGGGTGATGCCGTAAGCAACTTTCGCCGGCAACGTCCTGCGAAGGCGATTGGCAGTCACGTCTTCGGACGGCCGCGAGACGACGTACGTCGGCGAGCGTTGCAGCATCGTCACGTGGGCGGCGGATTTTGCCAGCGTCGGCACCAGCGTAACAGCCGTGGCGCCGCTGCCGATAACAACCACGCGTTTTCCAGCGTAAACAATGTCGTCGGTCCATTCCTGCGGATGCACGATGCGACCGGCGAAACGTTCGATACCGGCAAACTGCGGGGTGTAGCCTGCCTCGTATTTGTAGTAGCCGCTGCACATGAATAGGAAATTGCAAGTGTAGCGCACCAGTTCAGCGGACGGACCGCGCTCGGCCTCGACAGTCCACTTGGCATCCTGCGACGACCAGGAG
>JANYHP010000540.1 GCA_025359005.1 Hyphomicrobiaceae bacterium
CCCGGCTCGAGAAGGCCTATATGATGGCAAAGGACGACGATCTGCGTGCATCCGTCGATGCTTGGCTGGTCGACGCACTGGCCTCCGGCCGCTGGCAAACCGCACTCGACAAGGCCTTGGCTCACAAGTAACGCGGCTCACAAGTAAGGCGGCTCACAAGTAAGGCGGCCCATAAGTAAGGCGGCCCATAAGTAGGACGCGCATTATTCCGCGGCCACCCGATACCCCGGAGGCGTCACCCACGTCTGCGCCATGGCCGCGATACGCGCCACCAGCCCATCGATATCGCCTGCAAAACGGGCAAAATTGGCACTGGGTGCCAGGCTCCCCTCGTCGAGATAGAGCGCGCGATTAATCTCGATCTGGACCGCATGCGTGCGCGCGTGCGGCCGGCCGTAATGCTCGGTGATGAAGCCGCCCGCATAGGGCCGATTGGCCTGCACGTCGTATCCGCCGTCGGTCAGCGCTCGCGTAATCGTGCGGGTCACTTCGGCCGCGCACGACGTGCCAAACCGGTCACCGACGACAAAATGCGGACGTTGCGAGGGCGTCGGCCCCACTGACGACGACGGCATCGAATGGCAGTCGACCAGCAGCGCCACGCCAAACTGCCGGTGCGTTTCCGCAATCAGGCCGGCCAGGGCCTCGTGAAAAGGGTGGTAGAGGCGTTCAATCCGCAACAGCGCGACCGCAACCGGCAATCGGCCGCTATAGATGTCCTCCCCGTCCGCGACGATGCGCGGTACAGTGCCCAGGCCGCCCGCGACACGGGCCGACTGGGTGTTGGCGCCGGCAGGAAGCGGCCCGTCGAACAGCTTGGGATCAAGCTCTAGGGGCTCTCGGTTCACGTCGAGGTAGGCACGCGGAAAACGGGCCGCAATCAGCGGCGCACCGCAGGCTACGGCCGCCGCAAAGAGTTGATCGACATAGGCATCCTCGCTGCGGCGAAGCGCCAAAGGGCTGAGCCGGCTCGCCGCCAGAAAGGCTTGCGGATAGTCGCGCCCCGAATGGGGCGAGCAGAATATAACCGGCGAGGTTTGGCGTCCCGGCCGGGCGACCGTCATGGGCGGATCAAAAGTCTGCGAAATGGCCGCAAATTCCTGCTCCAGATACGTGGCCGACCTGCTCATGGACCAGCCTGCCGACCACGTGCGCCATTGCGTCCGCCGAACTCACTGTGCCGCCGAAACATTGGCCGTCCTCCACTCGCCTCTACCAGACTTAGTCATTGGGCGGCTTATCACGCCGCGCGCGTGCCGGGGCGATATTGCCATAATTCCAGCATGTTTGGAGCTGTTTTTGACACATGAGGGGCGGACGTGTCGCAGGGATGGCGGCCGGCCGTAAGGGGAAGCCCGATCCGTCGGAGGGATCGGTGCTCAAAATTGTGTGTGGCTTCAGCAGGACTATGGACGTCTCGCCGCTCCGGCGGGACCGCTCCAGTTCGGGGGCCAGTATCGCGTATGACCGAATTCAACCAAGACAGCGGCGATTGCGAGATCGCGACGACAAAAGCATACCCGGCGCGGGCGCCGCACCGGCTGGAGGCAAGATCCACCATCGACGCGACCGAGCAGAACGGCGGGCCAGCAGACACGCACGTCGTGGTCAGTGCCCATCAGGCCGCGGCCCGCTTCGATCGCGCCCGCCTGAGTTTGGCCGCCCCACCACCAGATGCGGCCGACCAAGGGACCGCCCTTACCACTCGGCTTGAAGAGGCGAGTATGGCCGTGCCGCTTCGTGCCATGCCACTTCGTGCGATGATGACGCGCCCAACCACTGGGCCAGCAATCGCTGGGCCGGATGCTTTCGCGTCCGACGGCCACCCGCCGGGCGATTTCCGGTTGCCGACAGCCTGGACCCGGCCAGGCGCCGCCCTAGAACCCGCCGACGCGGGCCTGACCCCGGAACGCCACGCGTTGATCATCCGCTCGGTAGCAGCCGCGTGCCTGGCAACCGCCTTCGGACTGGTCGCCTGGCTCGGCACAACGGGCGGGCCAGCCGTGGCTCCGCCCACCATGTTGGCGGCGCCGCCGTCGGTCCCGGCGCTGCCGCTTACGTCGGGCTTTGCGCCGCCTGAGGTGACACAACCCCGCGTATCGCAGGCCAATATCAGCACAGCGCAGATCCTGGCAGTGGCCGAGCGCTTCGTCGCAACCGGTGAAGTCCTCGCCGCCCGTGCCATGCTCGAAGAACGGGCAGGACAAGGCGAACCACGCGCACTGTTCGCACTGGCAGAAACTTACGATCCCAACCTGCTCGCGTCGTGGAATGCCCGCGACGCCGAACCGAGCCGGACCTACGCGCGCTTCCTCTACGAGGCTGCCCGCCGCGGCGGCATCACCGACGCCCAAACCCGCCTCGACGCCCTTCGATAAGGGACATTTCGATTGGGTGGGGCGTGGCGGCGCTGCCGCTGCGCCTGACGCCGGCGCTTATACCCGTCACTCTTACAAACTACGCCGCACCCTTGCCTTTGGTGCCGCGCAGATGACGGAGAATTTCAGCCATGATCGAGAGCGCGATCTCCGGCGGCGTAGTGGCGCCGAGGTCGAGACCGATGGGCGAGCGGATGCGGGCGATTTCAGTCGCGCTCAGTCCGGCCGCTGCCAGCCGTTCGACCCGCTTGGCGTGGTTTTTCCGTGAGCCCAGCGCGCCGACGTAGAAGCACTCCGAGCGGCACGCGAGCTTCAGCGCCTCGTCGTCGATATGACCGACATGGGCCAGCGCCGCCACCGCAGTGTAGGGATCGAGCGCCAGCTTCGGCAACGCATCCTGCGGCCATTCGGTCACCAGCGTAATGCCGGGAAAGCGCCGCTCTGCAGCGAAGGCTGAGCGCGGGTCGACCACAATCGGATCGAAGCCCTGCAATCGCACCAGCTCGGCCAGGATCTGCGCGATATGGGTGGCGCCTATGGCGATGATGCGCGGCGGCGGCAGGCAGGCGTGGAGGAACGTATCGCCATCCGCCGCGCCCTCGATGCTGCTGATACCGGATAGGAAGCGACGCCCCAGCGCGCTTTCGGCGTCGACCGCGCCGCGCTCGTAAACAGTTTTTGCGCCGTCGGACACCCGTGTGGCCACCAGCAGCGGCCGCCGCCCGTCGCGCGCGGCGATCAAGGCGGCCACATGGGCCGCGCCGCCCGCGCCGTCGAGGCGCTCGACGAGAACGCGAATTTTCCCGCCGCAGGGCAGCCCGACGCGCCAGGCCGTCTCGTCCTCGACGCCGAAGCTGAGCACCCGCGGCGCGCCGCCCTCGACCAAAAGTTCTGTGGCTTCGGTGATCACCTCGCCCTCGACGCACCCACCCGATACCGAGCCCACGAACGTGCCATCTGCCGCCACGCCCATCTGGCCGCCGACCGGCACGGGCGCCGAGCCCCACGTCTCCACGATCGTGGCGACCGCCGCGACGCCGTCCCGCGCGAGCCCGCCGGCAACAAACGCAAGCGTATCGGTGACAGACCCGGAGGCACCTGTCGGTGGTGTGATCGGTGGCGTGGTCATGACGTTGCCTTTCGCGAGTACGATACCATAAAAACTTGGCCGCTATTCCACAGTGGCGGCGGGCCGCCGGACGCGGTATGGCGCTTGCGGCGACGGGTCTAGACCACCCCGCACGTTGCAATTGCAGACGGCGGTGCGCAGAAGATAGCACCAGCGGGCCGCGCGCCGCATCCTAGTGCGGGATCGTAGCGCAGGTTCACAGCATTTGGACGTGATCATTTGACTATACGGCAGGCGATCCCCGGTTTTCGCAAACCCGCATTGCACCACGATTGGGCGCGCGCGGCACTCGACGTTCGCGGCCCGGCGATGGAGCGCGGGCGATGAAGCGGGTGGGCGTCCGTGTCATGATCTGCGCGGTCTTTCTGGGCCTTGTCGCGCTGACCTTGGAGAGTATGCCGGCGCCACCGCTCCCCGCGCTCGCCGTGCGCGATGGCCTGCCGCTCGGCGCGGTCAAGACGTGGGGCTATCAGTTGCAAGGTGCGCGGCCCGAGTTCATGGCGCCCGAACTCGACCTTCTGGTCATCGATCACGCCCGCGACGCGAGTGCCGACGATCTCCTCACGCCAGCCGACGTCTCAGCCTTTCGGACGCGCGCCCCCGCACCGCCCCGCATCGTGTTGGCCTACATGTCCATCGGTGAGGCGGAGACCTATCGGCCCTATTGGCGCAAATCATGGGTTGCCGGTGCCTTCTCGCGCCTTCTCCGGCCAGGCTGGCTCGGGCGCGAAAACAAGGAATGGCGCAACAATTATTCGGTGCGCTACTGGCATCCGGGTTGGCAGAGACTGATCGTGCGCCCAACCGGTTCCCGCCTCGACGCTCTCGGCGACCGATTGATGGGGGCGCCCACGGCCTATCTCGACCAGATCCTGGAAGCCGGCTTCGACGGCGTCTATCTCGATCGTGTCGATGCCTTCGGCGCGTGGGAGAAAACGCACAAATCGGCCGAGGCTGACATGGCTACGTTTGTTGCGGCAATCTCGGCCTACGCCAAGGCGCGCCGCCCGGGCTTTCTCGTCGTCGCGCAGAATGGCGAGGAATTGCTGGCGCGCGCGAACTTCCTCGGCGCTGTCGACGGCATCGCCAAGGAAGATCTGGTCTATGGCCTCGACGGCAGCGAGCGCGCCAACCCCACCGAGGAAGTCGATCATGCCGCGACAACCCTGATGCGCGCACGCAGCGCACTCAAGCCAGTGTTCGTGGTTGAATACGTCGCCGATCCCACCCAACAGCTTGGCGTACAGACGCGCATAGCGCCGCTGGGGTTCGTCCCGGCTTTCGCCGTCCGTGCGCTCAATGCGCCGCCTTCGGTTCCGTTGACGCTGCCGCCTGCATCAGTTGCACCGCCATCGACGACGCTGCCACAGACGTCGCCCCCGCCCGGCGCCACGACAAAGCCGCAACGGTAAACGCCGACGGCCTGGTTGCAGCTGCGAGGCACGCATTATCCGGGACTTACTCCGTGTTGCGCGCACAAGGCGTCATCCACAGCTGATCTTGCCGCCGCCACATCCGAGCCCACGCGGCGCCGCGCGAATCAGTCATGGCTTCGGCCATGCTTACCTCACGTTCGTTGTGTCTCGGCTTAGTTCCAGTGGCGTTCGCGCTGGTCTTCGGCCACTCCCCCTCCGATGCCGCCCGGTCCTGGCCGGCGCCCGTGCCGATCGGACAGGATTTCACCGGCATCGCCCGCGTCATCGACGGCGATACCATCGATGTCGGCGGCGTTCGCGTCCGCCTCGAAGGCATCGACGCACCCGAGCAGGCACAGACCTGCAAGAAGGCCGATGGCGGCGACTGGCCGTGCGGCCACGTCGCCACCCGCGCCATGCAAGAGATGGCGGAGGGTCGCGAAACCGTCTGCCGCAATCACGGTTTGGAAAAGTACGGACGCACGCTCGGCACCTGCTTCGTCGCTGGCCGCAACGTCAACGCAGAGTTGGTCAAACTCGGCCTCGCCTGGGCCTTCGTACGCTACTCATCGACGTACGTCGCCGAAGAGCACGCAGCGCACGCGGCCCATCTCGGCATCTGGCAAGCGCCCACGATGACGGCCTGGGACTTCCGCGCGAAAGCATGGGTAGCACAGGCCGAAGAAGCCCCCAACGGCTGCGCCATCAAGGGCAACGTCAACGCCAATGGCCACATTTATCACATGCCGTGGAGCCCCTGGTACGACAAGGTCCGCATCAGCGGGCACGCCGGCAAACGGTGGTTCTGCTCGGAGACGGAAGCGGTCGCTGCTGGCTGGCGGCCGGCCTATGTCCGGAGCCTGACCGGTCGAGCCGAAACGGCAACAGCAGGAGCCTCAGCGACGCCAGGTCGCGATGGCGCCGGCATAGCGCTGGACGAGTGAAAGCGGGGCTTTTGCAACACCCGGGGCGGCTTTGAGCGCCGCCTTCAGTGTCTCACGCACGAACGCCAGATAGACGCGCGCGTACACCGTGCCGGCGCGCGTAACCGGCAGCGCGTAGTCGGCAACTCGCACGGCGCCATCGGCCCATTCGAGCTTGTAGTCGTGGCGCGGGGCGAGAAAATCGAACGTTGTGACGCCGTTCTCGAACGCATGCGCGATCAACTTCTCGACGTGCAGGATACCGGCCGCGCATTTTTCGAACTTCAAGCCGTACGCGAGAATATGCAGCGCCTGCCGGCCCTTCACGACGACGGAGATCGCCGCGTTGGCGATCTCGCCCTTCGACGTCAGGAGCGCGATGGCGGCACCGACCGGGCGCTGCTCGGCGGCCGCAATGGCGGCAAAGAAGCGATCGGTGCACGGATCGGCGAACGCGCGCGAGAGCTGCCCACGTGACTTCAGCCAGGCCCGCTTCAGCGTGAGCGTGGCGATCGCTGCATCGGCACCAACCTTGCCGGTGAGGTTCCAAGTAGCCTCGACGCGACCGCGCTCTTCGAGGCGCCGCTCGAGGCGGCGGCGGTTCTTGCGCGCTTTAGTCGAAAAACGCTGCTCGTAGGCGGCAAACGTTCCAGCCGTGGCGATATCGATATAGGGGGCTTCCTCGGCGCCAGTCACGAAGGCTGCCCCCCGCGCGGCTACGACGGCGATGGCCGCATCGTCGCGGACCTTGGCCAGCCGCACGACATCGACGCGGGCTTCGACGATGGCGAAGTCAAGAGCGCGCGCCAGCACGTCGTCGCGCGACACCATGGCCTCGATCACTGCGTCGCCGTACTGGCTGACCGGCGCGCCCATGAACACCAATTGCCGGAGCCCCAGCATGCGCTCGATTGCCAGCGGCAGTACGCCGACGAGGCGGCCATGGCGGCGGATCGTCACGATGGCGAGGTCGCGCGTGTCTTCGGGCGTGAAATGATTGGCCCAATGCCAGAGCCAGTTGAACGTCTGGAACATCTGCTCGGAGCGCCCGGCGCGATCAAACAGCGCGGTCCACTCGGCTTCCAAAGCCTCGAAGTCGGCGCGCTTGGTAACAAGTTGCAGCACCTCCGGCTCGGCGACCGGAGCTGTCGCGCGCGCCACCTGTGCTGTGGCACGCGGGCTCCACCCAGATGACAGTGGCGTGTCAATGCGAGACAGGGCAGTTTCGGCAGGGACTGCAAACATGGCGCAAGCCTGGGCGGTTCGGTTGATCTGCCGTCACCGATGCAACCCCTGCGCCAAGGTCGCCACGACCGCGCTACCGCTTCTTCGGCGACAGATCGATGGGAACGCCTGGTTCCAATTTGACACGGCCGATGGTCAACGTCGTCTTCACGTGGGCGACGTTGGGGGCGGCAGTGAGCTCCTTCAGAATAAAGTTCTGGAAAGCCAGCAGGTCCGGCGCGACGCACTTCAGGATGAAATCGGCCTCCCCTGTCAGCATGTAGCTTTCGCGCACGATGGCCCAGCCGAGCAGCCGCTTTTCGAAGGCCTTGATCTCAGCCTCCGCCTGGCTCGCGAGCCCCACCATGGCAAACGCGATCACCTCAAAACCCGTCAATCGCTCGTCGAGTGCCGCGTAATACCCGGTGATGAAACCCGCCTGCTCCAGCGCCCGCACGCGCCTGAGACAAGGCGGCGGCGAAAGGCCGATTTTTTCGGCAAGCTCAACGTTGGAGATGCGGCCGTTGGCCTGCAACTCTTTGAGGATTCGCCAGTCGGTCGCGTCGAGGCGCAGGGTCATGAGTAAACTTCAGAGTGGGCAAACTTCACGGTGATAGATCGTCAAGGCCTGCAACCATCAAAGCGGAGTTCGACCGGCATGCGTCACCGCAAAATACCGGCGCACAAGACCGAGGCCCGCCGACTGTGCAGATACGCCGCCACGTGGAGCCCGCATAGCCCCCCAGGCGTAAGCCCCACCGGACAGCTCGCCAAACGGCGACGCGGCTGGCCGGTGCCGCCAATCAACCAACCCGCCCCCTCGATCCCAGGCCGCCGCGCCCCCAAGTGACAAATGCCGCAGCTTCGGGAATAGTGGCTTGTGTATTCACCTTTACGTCAATCCGACGCAAGCCCCCCGATGGGGACCGCGAGCCGAGACGCAGCCTGACATCCTCCCGAGAGACGAGAGCCGCCTATGACACAGACCACCCCAATGACCGCCGCGCAACTCCGCGCCAAAATGCGGATACCGCTGATCGGCGCCCCGCAATTCATCGTCTCTGGGCCGGAGTTGGTCATCGCGCAGTGCAAGGCCGGCATCGTCGGCTCGTTCCCGGCGCTGAACGCACGGCCTGCCGCCCAGCTGGATGAGTGGCTGCACCGCATCAAGGAAGAGCTGGCCGCCCACGACCGCGCCCATCCCGAGCGGCCATCCGCGCCGTTTGCCGTCAACCAAATCGTGCACAAGTCGAACGACCGCCTCGAGCATGACGTGGAGATGTGCGTCAAGCACAAGGTGCCGCTGGCCATCACCTCGCTCGGTGCCCGCGAGGATGTCTACAAGGCCTTCCGCGAGGTGGGCACGCTGGTGTTCCATGACATCATCAACGTGACGTTCGCGCGCAAAGCGATTGAAAAGGGCGCGGGCGGTCTTGTTGCTGTGTGCGCCGGCGCCGGTGGACACGCAGGCCGGTTGTCGCCGTTCGCGCTCATCTCCGAAATCCGCGAATTCTTCGACGGCCCGCTGGCGCTGTCAGGCGCCATCGCTACGGGTCGCAGTGTGCTCGCCGCCGAAGCGCTCGGTGCCGATTTCGCCTACGCAGGATCGATGTTCATCGCGGCAACAGAAGCCAACGCAGTGCCGGCGTACAAGGAGGACATCGTCGCCAATTCGGCAGATGGGATCATCTACACCAACCTGTTCACCGGCGTGCATGGCAACTATCTGAAATCCTCGATCAGTCGCGCCGGCCTCGACCCCGAAAACCTTCCCGAGAGCGATCCGTCCAAGATGGATTTCGGCTCCAACCGGCCGGCCAAGGCGTGGAAGGAAATCTGGGGTTCCGGACAGGGCATCGGCGCTGTCCACCGAATCGAACCGGTCGCCGACATGGTCGCCCGTCTCGAGCACGACTACCTGGCGGGCAAGAAAAAACTATGCGGGTAACCTATGGCCTTAACGCTCTACGCCCATCCGTTCTCGTCGTACTGTCAGAAAGTGCTGATAGCACTCTATGAGAACGCGACTCCGTTCAAGTTGGCGATGCTTGGACCGGAGACGCCAGAGAACGGGGCGGAACTCGCGCGCATATGGCCCCTGACGCGCTTTCCGGTACTGGTCGACGACGGTCACCCGGTGCTGGAAAGCTCGATCATCATCGAGCACCTGGCACTCCATCATCCAGGTCCCGTGCTGTTGCTGCCGGCCAACCCGGCGGCAGCACTGCCCGTGCGCATGATGGATCGCATTTTCGACACTTACGTCATGACGCCCATGCAGCGCATCGTCGGCGATAGCATGCGGCCTGCAAGCAACCGCGACACGACCGGCGTGGCTGAAGCGCGGGCGCTGCTGCAAAAGAGCTTTGGGTGGTTGGACGCGCAGCTGGCCGGGCGCACCTGGGCGGCGGGACAGGATTTCAGCATGGCGGATTGTGCTGCCGCCCCGGCGCTATTCTATGCAGACTGGGTGGAGCCGATCAGTGATCGGTTCATCGGACTGCGCGCCTACCGGACCCGGCTGCTGGCGCGGCCCTCGGCAATGCGCGCGGTCGATGAGGCGCGGCCCTATCGCCCGTTGTTCCCGCTCGGCGCCCCCGACCGGGACTGAAGGTCGGCGCGCGCCCCCTACTTGATGACCACCATGCCGACTTCGTTGGACAGGCTGTTGGCGGTGACGGGACTGCCATCGGGCATCACGTCCATGTTGCGGACGATATCGCCACCCATGGCACCCGGTACCGCCCAACTTTGGAATTTCTCCGTCGCCGGATCAAACCGCACGATGGTGTTGGGCTTAGACCCGCTCTCGTTGTACCAGAGCGCACCCTTCGTGAAGACGATGCCGTAGGGCTCCGACTTCGGCCCGCTTGGCGACGGCCATTCCTTCACAGCCCCAGTCTTGGGATCGAGCCGGCCGAGGAAGCCGCGCGCAAAGTCGGAGTACCAGATCGCATCATCCGGGCCGATGGCGAGCCGCCGTGGGCGGGCGCCAGGATCGGGCAGAGTGTATTCTTTCGCCGTCATGTCCGGGCCAGACACCGACAGCACCTTGTTGGTGCCGAAAGCAACGATGAAGACGGTATTCTTGCTGTCGACCGCCATACCGTAGGGGCGCGACTTCGGCGTCGGTGCGGTGACGAGCTTGATGGCACCAGTCGCTGGATCGAGACGCCCGATCATGTTCGCCTGCTGCACGGTGAACCACAGGATCCCATCGCGGTCGAACACGAGCGTATGCGGATCGCGGGCGGTCTTGTCAGGGAGTGGATATTCAACCACCGCGCCGGTCTTGGGATTGAGCATGCCGATCAAGCCGAGGTTGTTGCCGGT